>JAJFLT010000192.1 GCA_021772555.1 Opitutales bacterium
CTTCGAATTTGAGATAGGTTCTAATTAATCGAAAA
Source organism: Opitutales bacterium (assembly GCA_021772555.1). Classification (GTDB taxonomy): domain Bacteria; phylum Verrucomicrobiota; class Verrucomicrobiia; order Opitutales; family UBA2987; genus JAJFLU01. The sequence continues at coordinate 36 of JAJFLT010000192.1, forward strand.
AAGAAGGACAACGGCAAATATTTATAGTTGCTATTTCAAATTACGACTTCATCAACTAGGATTCATGCTGGACAGGGTAATAGAAAAACTGCTGGCCTTGCAGGAATGCGACGCTCACCGCGATAATATCCAAAATCAATTGGAGCGCATTCCCGTGGAGGTTGCTCGGAGCGAGCAAAGTATTCAGAATGAATTGGATGCCATTGAAGCGGCGAAAATCGCCGTGCGCGAAATGGAGGTCCGCCGGAAAAATCTGGACACGGAGATCAAGCTGGCCGAGGAACAAACGGCCCGTTATAAAACGCAGCAGTTGCAAGTCAAAAAGAACGAAGAATATCGGGCTTTGCAGCACGAAATCGATGGCATGGCCGGGAATATCAGCGACCTCGAAGACAGCGAAATCGGCCTTATGCTGGAGGTTGATGAAGCCACTGAAAAAGCAAAAAAAGAAGAGCTGGAACGCAATAAGACCATCGAGGACCTGAAAATATTAATTTCCAAACGAGAGGGGCACCGGGAGGATTTTGAAGCCGAGTTGGCAAGCGCCGTGGCGGCCGTCGAAAGCGCCGCCGCCGAGTTGGACGAAAAATCGATGCAAGTTTACCAATATGTGAAGATGAAGGCCAAGAGGCCGCCATTCGTCGTTTCACTGGAAGACCAGAAATGCACCGGTTGCTACCTGCGGGTTCCCAACGAGATAAAGGCGGAAATTCTTAAGGCCAAGGAGCTGGTTCGCTGCAACAATTGCAGCCGGATTCTTTATTGTCTACCGGGTCATTCGTTGAACTCATGATTAAAAGTATTTTGCTTGATTTGGATGGAACGGTCTACCACGGAACGGATGCGGTTCCAGGGGCGGCCGGTTTCGTCAGGAGGGTGCGAAGTGAAGGCCTCGATTGCCTTTTTGTGACCAATCGGGCCAATCGCTCCGCGCAGACCGTTTGCCAGTCATTATGCGGGATGGATATCGAGTGCGAGGTCGGCGATGTGCTCACATCGGCCCAGGCTGCGGCCCGGCATTTATCTCCAGGCAAGTTTTTTTACATTGGCGAAGAACCACTTAGCCAGGCTTTGATCGAGGGTGGCCACACTCCGACTGAGGAGGCGCCGGATTATGTGGTGGTCGGTTATGACCCTTTCATTAATTACGAAAAACTGGCCAAGGCGACACTCTTGATCCGGGCCGGTGCGCAATTTATCGGGACCAATCCGGACAAGGTCCTCTTTACGGAAAAAGGATTTATTCCTGGAAATGGCGCCATCTTGGCTGCGCTGACGGCCAGCACCGGGATGGAACCCGTTATTATTGGTAAACCGGAACGGCTCATTATCGATATCGCCCTGCGGCAATTGAAAATTTCGCCCAACGAGGCGCTCCTAGTTGGGGATAGTATCGAAACGGACGTTAGGGCAGGTCACAACGCCGGGGTGCCCACGGCGCTTATTTTAACAGGTGTTTCGTCCCGTCAGGATTTGGAAAACTCGGACCTGCAACCCCAATGGGTGGTGGATGATTTTGAGGAACTCGAGGCATTGATATTCAATTCCTAGAAGTTTTTGAGATAGATCGCTGGCCTAGCCGCTAATCGAGATAAAGGAGCCAGGCGGTTGCCAAAACCGATAGATGGGACCACTCTCCCGTTTGGCGTCCAACCCCGGACAGTGCGCGTTCCACCATTCCCTCGTGTGGCTGAAACGTGCTCAATCCTTCTTCCATCTGATGAAATATTTTGTCTTGATTCTTCTCCCGGAATGCGGCGATCACTTTTTGCCGTTTTTCCAGCCAGGAGGAAGATTTCCAATCGAGATGCTGCTGGAGGCTCATGGAGGAAGAATCGGCGCTGCTGGAGTGTAGAAGCCAACCTGAAGGTATATCCAGCCAGAGGCAAAATTCACTCATCAATTCGTAGCGATCTTCCCGGTCGCGCAAACGCAGGAGGGCGCGAAAAACGTCTTCGGCGTGCTCTTTGGCATCGAGGTGAAGGAGGGAAAGGCAGCAGGCCGAGACCAGGGTCAATCGCAATTCCTCCTCCTTCATAGCTTTTAGAAGGTGGGAAACGGCCCGGCCATCCTCAAGTTTTCCCAGGGCCCGGGCGGCCATTATGCGGACTCTGGTCGGCGTCTGGAGGGAAAGACGCTCGACCAGCAAATCGAATGCGGAACCGTAATTCAATTCGCCCAAGGCCCAGGCGGCCTGATCCCAGAGAGCCCGGCGCTTTTCATCCTGCAATACATTTTGCAGCTCTTTTCCGGCCAGGGTGGAACCGCTGCGGGCGAGACTACGGATGGCTTCCGTGCGGACTTCGTAAGAAGGGTCGTTCAAGAGGGCGAGGAGTGGTTCTATGGACATGGGGTTGCTATTCAGGCCGAACCAGTGGGCTAGTTTGATGCGCCTTTCGGGGGTTTCATCGTAAACATTGCGGATTGCCAGGAGGGTGCGCGCCGGGCTGTTCATAATGGCGTTGAAAAAATGGCTGACACCGAACCAGGGGCGCACGTTGGGCAGCCGCAGCACGATGGGAATGGTGAGGAAGAGCAGGATCGGGGAAAACATGGCCGCAAAGCCTTTGTAGTAATCGAGGTAAAGGATACCGCCGCCAATCTCAAAGGAACCGGCCGGGATGGCGATTTTCTGGATGTAAAGGCCGGCCAGGAATGCCACCAGGGCCTGAAAAGCGGACGAGATCACGGCTAGCACATTGAGTGCCTCAAAACTGTCCTTGCGGCTCACATGGTGCAGCTTGATGGAGATTACGGCGATGCCGATACCGGAGGCCAGGGCGCCGTTGGAAAAACCCAAAAAGAGGAGGGCACCGATGCCCATTACGGTAGCCGGTTGTAATTGGCTCCAGTCCAGGCCCTGCTCCGGAAACGGGGGGACAAAAAGGATGAGGGGCAGAGAAACCGCCGTCAGTACTAATAGCCCGATGAGCATGGGGCGAAACCCGATGGTGTCTGCCAGGCGGCCCCATAAAAAGAAAAAGAGAGCGCTTCCCGCAGTGCTGAAAAAAATGAACAAGGCTACCAGGTTGGCCGGCACATGGAGCATCTGCCGGAAATAGATAACGACCAGGGGCAGGCTGGCCGCAGTGGTCATGAGGCTGACCAAAAGAGGCAACCGCATTACTGGAGAGTGGAGCAAGACGTTCAGGATGGAAATGCCTTTGGCGCCCTTTTCGTCCTCTGCTTTCTTCTTATCGGCGGCCTTATCGGGTAGAAAATGGACCCAGAACAAACTGTTCAGCAAACCCAACAGGCTGATCAGGAGCATGCCTTTGTAAACGCCCTCCGTGACTGCTTTTCCGACCAAAAATATGATGATCCCGTTTAATACCAGATTGGTTGTGTTGAAAGAAAACCGCATACGGGCGAAAAACTTTCCCCGGTCCCCGGTTGTCGTATAATCCCGCAGTAGCGATTGCCACACCAGACCTATTCCCAGTTCCCGGGAGATCAGAAACAGCAAAATGAGACCGGCGTAGGTTAATGGGGTGAGCAGATGGGCCGGAGTCAGCAGCAGTAATACGATGGTCAGGATTTGGAGCACCCGGCCCACCTTGAGGGTTCGAACGCGCCCGAATTGCCGAACCGGACCCATCATGGGAAGGCGGAAGAAGGTAATGAGTGGGGTAAAGGCGACAATGGAGGCAATGGTCAATGGGTTGAACTGGAGCACATCGGTGGCAAAGAGCATCATATATCCTCCAGCCACTACGTTGCCGGCGAAAGGCCCCACCAGATGCCCTAGCATGGCATGTTTTTGTGCTGTGCCCCTTTCTGCAGGGGTCAATTTGCCAGCACCTTTGTTCTTATCTGTATTGCTCAATTGTTGCATCTAAAATTCATTTACGGACCAATCCGGAACCTATGGCCAAACCGGTTATTGCCATCCTGCCCTCACCGCCGGAACCTTGGCGGCATGATTCTCTATAGTCAGATTTTGAGGACCGCGCTTCCTTTCAAACTCCCATCGCGCATGTCCTGGAGGGCTTGGTTGGCTTCCTCCAGATCATAGACGGTTATATGGGAGCGCACATGAACTTTGGGAGCAAGTTCAAGAAAGTCAATGCCGTCGCGCCGTGTCAGGTTGGCCACAGAGCGGAGTATACGTTCTTGCCAGAGGTCGCTGTAGGCAAAAGAGGGTATATCGCTCATGTGGATACCTGCGCATACGACCACTCCTCCCTTTTGCACGGCTTTCAGGGCCAGCGGCACGAGATCGCCCACGGGAGCAAAAATGATGGCCGCCCCAAGCGGTTTGGGTGGGCGCTCGAGGGAACTGCCCGCCCAGGAAACCCCCAGCCTGCGGGCAAACTGTATCCCCTCTTCATCTCCCGGACGGGTGAAGGCAAATACTTCCCGACCGTCATAATGGGCGATTTGGGCGATGATATGGGCGGCGGCGCCAAAACCATAAAAACCGAGGCGTCGCGCTCGCCCGGTCATGCGGTAGGCGCGAAAACCGATTAATCCAGCGCAGAGGAGGGGAGCGGCCTGGATGTCGGTTATTTCTTGGGGTAGATGGAAGCAAAAATCTTCATCCGCGGCGACATACTCGGCATAGCCACCGTTTCTGGTATACCCGGTAAAAACGGGATTGTCGCACAAATTTTCATGCTCCTCGAGACAGAACCGGCAGTTTCCGCAGGAGCTTCCCAGCCAGGGAACACCTACCCGTTGCCCGATTTCAAACCGTCCCACCCCATAGCCCAATTTTTCGATGATTCCCACGATTTGATGGCCGGGCACGAGTGGAAGGGCAGGGTTGTTCAAATCCCCGTCAACGATGTGCAGGTCGGTGCGGCACACACCGCAGGTTTGCACCCGCAACATTACCTCCCCGTAACCCGGACTTGGTTCGGGCAATTCGACGAGCTTCAGGGGCTGCCCGGCTTTTTCTAAAACCATGGCTTTCATCCTTTTTAATAATTATGGCTGTCTCATTTGTATAAACCTGGTTTTATTTACAATCAATGCTTTTCCATTCGATCAGCGCCGGTTGTATAGAGAATTCTTCTTGCCCGTTGCGGCTTCCGCCATTGCAATACCCGGTTATGGCGGATTGCGAGCACTTGCTCATCGACGGTTACAACCTGGCCCATGCCTTTCCCGAATCCCGTGAGGCTCTACGTTTCGGGACCGAAGCGGCCCGTGAGCAACTTGCCTCCATGGTGCGGATCATACACGACTTTGAGGGCGTTCGCACGACCTTGGTTTTCGATGGAAAGGGGGATGAAATTACCATCGAACGGCCTTCCGGCCAATTGACATTTTCCTATCTTTACTCCCCCTCCGACATGACGGCCGATGCCGTTATAGAGCAATTGGTGCGCAGTTCCTCCCAACCGCAAAAAATCATAGTAGCTTCCGGAGACAATATGGTCATGCAATCCACCGGCGCGGCGGGCGCTCTCACCATCGGGTTTCGCCAGTTGGCCGACTGGATTGATTCCTGCCGGATTCGGCAAAGCGAAAAGCTCAAACGCGAGAGCCAGAATACGGAAAAAGAATGGCGTCAACCGAATCCCTGAACGTGAAAGAGAACGTCCTAGAGGAAATCCAGGGTCTCTACGGCCCTGTCGCCATCTCCGAAACACTTGTGCAAAAAATTTGGTTGCGCGGAGATTTTAGCCAGAGTTTTTTAAGCACCCTGAATCGAAAAACCCTCAAAATACACCATCCCGGACAGTGGAATCGGTTGGAGGGGCCCGATTTCAAGGATTGTTCGATTGAAATCGATGGCCAACGCCTGCGGGGTGATGTCGAAGTGCATTTTTACCAACGCGACTGGAAAAACCATTGTCACAACACCAATCCTGACTTTGATTCCGTTATCCTTCATGTCGTTCTCTTCGAGCCGAGTTGCGCGGAACCGAGGACAGAAACATCTAACGGTAAAGAACCCCACACTCTGGTGTTGCTCCCATATTTGCAGCAGGACATGGAGGAATACGCCCTGGAAGAAGCGCTACTGGCTCTTGAAAACCGGGCGGACACAAACTGTTTCGGCCCGCTTCTGGAAAAAACCGTGGCCGAGCGCCGGGAGTATTTGATCGGCAAATCACGACTTCGCTGGCAGCGAAAAGTGGATTCGAGGCTCAGGCTTCTGGCCGGGAGGGGTTGGAGCGAATCCTGCCACGGTCTGGCTCTTGAGGTATTGGGTTATAAGCGGAACCGGGGGCCCATGCTCGATCTGGCTAAAAGATATCCATTGGCCAAAATGGGGGCGTTAGGCAAATCTGCGGATGCCTATTACGAAGAAGTAAAAAGAGACTGGAAACTGGTCGGACTGCGGCCCGCCAACCATCCACGAAACCGGTTGGACCAATACTTGCGGGTATTGAACCATAATCCTCTTTGGCCGGATGCGCTATTGGATTGGGGCCGTAATTTGAAAACTTCGACTGGCGACCTCTATGCAACGGCGGATTTTCGGCGAACAAACGGTATGAATCAACTGAAAGTGCAACTTTCCGAAAAAATTCTAGGAAAAAATATCTCCGACACACGGCTCGACACGCTTGTTTGTGATGCACTGCTGCCGCTATTGGCGGCGCGGGGCCAAACGGGTTTGTTTGATTGGTGGTTTCACTGGCATCCCGGCGACCTGCCGTCCAGCATTTTCGGTTTGTTCAAGCATTCAACCGTCACCGACCGAAACACCTGGCCCATGTCAAATGGTTGGAAGCAAGGCGCCCTGCAAGTGTGCCTGGAAAGCCAGTTCTGACCAACCTGGAGCGGAAACCTCTAAAATTTTTCGGTCCGGGATCCGTAAATCTGATTGGAGAAGCCAGACTTTAATCATTGTTCGATGGAAATCAAAGGCTAACGCCTACGGGATGATATCGAGGTGTTTTTTTTCCCGAGCAACCGCGTATTATTTCACTCACCTTAAGATTATCTCATTTCTGCCCGATCCTCGTCTAGATGACGCTTATGTTGAGTCACAAATCTTTGGGTTGTCTCCACCGTTTTGTTCGGTGATTGGTTTTGGTAAAGCCGATGATAGTATCTCGTTTAACTCCTGAAAATCTTCTATACCCTTATCCCAAAGAATTTGTGATTTACCAACCTTTGGATTGATTACAGCCATAAATACTTTTGAATTTTTTTTCTTTGTCATTTTAATTGGAGCATAGCTTTCGACATCCTCATAATTAATTTTCCATTCTTTTTTCAGGGGATGTAAATACTTAATCCTTAATTCATTCTCTCCAAGACTAACGCTACAAATACCATAGAGAGCTATAGCAATTCGATAGAAAAGATATATCACGCCGAAAATCAAAAGAAACCGAATGTTATCAATTTCTCTTGTAAAATATAGTAAGGTTAGAACGATAGATATGAGGATGGCCTCAGTATATACCATCTCCAACTTATACTTATATTCTTTCATTCTATAGCACTAAATTTAATGTAGGCGGTAAATACGCCGTTTGGCTGCTTTACAAATGAAGTTCGGGTAATGGGTTCTGATAATAATACATGGGAGCCGAATCACTTTTAAGGATACTGATAATTTCCGGTATGTCCGTGGACTGAAATTAATACCGCGATGAGGTCAGTTCGACATCGGCGTGCTGCCAGGCGGTTTGGTAACGGGTTTTGATTTGGGCGGCCTCCTCGGTCCGTTTCTGGGCCTGGAGGCTTTGCCAGAGGCCGTAGAGTGAGTAACCGTTTTCGCGGTATTTGCGCAGATCCTGCCAATAGATGACTTCAGCTTCTTCCGGGTAGCCTGCTTCCAGGAGGAGGGCGCCGAGACTGTGGCGAACCGGATAATACCAATCGGGTGGTTCGTTGTAAGCCAGACTGCTCTCCAGCCGGACTGCTCTTTCGAGGTGGCCAAGGGCTTCGTCATAACGTCCTTTTTGGGCGGCCATTTCACCGGCCAGGATTTTCTCCGCAATGGTGAGTAGAGTCCGCGCTTTGGCGAGTCCCGCCGGGTATTCTGCGTAATTGGGATTATTGGAAATTTTAGTCAGTTTGGCCAGCTCTTTGCGTGCTTTGTCCGGTTGTCCTGTGTGAGCGTAGGCCAAGCCGCGCGCATAGTGCCAGATTCCGGTTAGGTAGAAGAGATTTTTGCCAGGTTTCGGTTCCTTCTGGATTTCCTCCCAATGGCCGAAGCGGACCATTGTGTAAAGCGGCATGCTGAGAAAGGTTTGAAAGAGCGACCAGTAATTTTCCTTGCCATCAGCGGGTACTTTCGAGGCCACTTTGCGGGATAGTTCAAGGGCGGCGCTACTCTTTCCTTGCATGATCGCGGCCCAGGCCTGGAAATGCACGTTATGCGGATAATACCCGAGCGGATAGATGCCCTGGGCATTGCATTGAGTGATGTATTCTTCGTCCGCCCAGGCAGCTTCGCCATTAGCCACGAAGGATTCCTCATAACGGCCGAGTTGCATCCAGATGTGGGAAGGCATGTGGACGAGGTGTCCAGCCCCCGGCGCGAGTCCGCTAAGAGCGTCGGCGATTTTTTCTCCACGTTTGGGATCGACCGGTTCGATGGCATGGATAAAGTAATGCAGTGCGCCTTCGTGGGTGGGATCGCGCTCGATTGCACCTTCCAGGACTGCCAAAAGGATTGGGGTGTTAGCCCGCGGGAGTTTCTCTTTTGTCCAGTAATTCCAGGGCGATAGATTCATGAGCGCAGCCGCATAGAGGGTGGCAGCGTCGTTATCGTTAGGGTATTTGGCGTGCAGTTGGGCCATGGCAGCAGCGTAGGCCGCATCCAAAGGCCCACGGTCAGCTTTTGGGTCTTTACTGTAACGCTGGGCCAAGGCCTTGATGTAATATTGTTCCCGGGGTGAGACTTTGGATGCTTTGGACACAGCCAACTGGACTGCCTCATAAGCCTGCGCTGCCACATCCTCCATCATCGGGAGGTTGAGGTTGGGACCCAAAACCAGCGCCCAGCCCCAAAAGGCCATGGCACAATCGGGATCGAGCCGGGCGGCTTCCTTGAAGGCTCGGAGGGCTTCCTTGTGGTTAAACCCATAGGTCAGTTTTAGACCTTGATCGAAAAAAAGCTGGGCTCGTTCCGAACTGGTAGTAACGGGATAGTGGTGGTCGCCCAGACCTTGCAGGATCGGCGCCAACTGGCCGGGCGCCAAACGGGGATCTTCGTTCAGCGCGCGCGGGTCATGTTTATCATGGTGTTGCCCGCTTACCACCAGGCCGAAGGCTAATCCCATAAAGGCTAATCCAAAATTCTTTTTTATTGAAACCAGTATCCACATTTTCATTTCCCAACTCCGTATACAATTAACTACTCACCAATTACGCCCCCCTCAGGGGCTCACCATCAGACCGTTCAGATATTGAAAAGAATAAGTCAGTGGCCGCAAGTATGATTCGCACGATGGGAAAAGACAACCGTTTTTGCATTGCAGGGCAATGGAATGCAGTTAGATTCTGCCGAGAATTGATTTGAATGAGTAAGAAGAATTCAGAGAATGCGGCGGCTTTTTCGCGGGATGAGGGCCCGGACCTCCATGATCCGTCCATTCATGCTTCCCTAGATCGGTATTGGCGGTCCAACATCAAATTCACCCTTCTGTTAATAGCTCTGTGGGCTATGGCCGGTTTGGGGTGCGGAGTGTTGTGGGCGGATTTTTTAAACAATTATCGACTCCCCGGTACGGGTTATCCGCTGGGCTTCTGGTTTGCCCAGCAGGGCAGCATCATCGTTTTCGTGCTGCTCATCCTGGCCTATTGCCTCTACATGAACCGGCTCGATGCCAAACATCACCGGGAACTGGATGATATCAAAAAGGGGAGAGGTGGCTGATCGATGGGTGTTCAAGGCTGGACCTACCTTTTTGTAATTTTCTCTTTCGGTCTCTACCTGACGATTGCCTGGCGGTGCCGTGTGCGCACAACCAAGGGATTTTATGTTGCCGGGCAGGGCATACCCGCTATTGCCAACGGCATGGCCACGGGGGCCGATTGGATGAGCGCGGCTTCATTCATCTCTATGGCGGGGCTGATATCGGCCATGGGTTACGCGGGGGGTGTTTACCTCATGGGTTGGACGGGTGGCTATGTGCTCCTGGCGCTTCTGTTGGCGCCTTATTTGCGGAAATTCGGTCATTATACGGTGCCGGATTTTATCGGGGATCGCTATGATTCCACAGTGGCCCGTCTGGCGGCGGTGATCTGCGCAATATTCGTCAGTTTTACCTACGTGGCCGGGCAGATGCGCGGGGTGGGGATCGTTTTCAGCCGTTTTTTAGAAATCGATGTCAATGTGGGCGTGATTGTCGGCATGGCCATAGTTTTTGTCTACGCCACATTGGGGGGCATGAAAGGGATCACCTGGACGCAGGTGGCGCAATACTGGGTCCTCATTACGGCGTTCCTCATACCGGCCATCGCCATAAGCATCAAGTTGACCGGGGTGCCGCTACCGCAACTCGGATTGGGGTCCACCCTCGATCCGGCGGTGGCTGGAGAATCGGGCGTGTACCTTTTGGAAAAATTGAACCAGATCCAGCAAGACCTGGGTTTCGCAAGTTACACGGATACATTTGTCGGCAAATGGGACAAAATGAATGTTTTTTGCGTGGCCTTGGCCTTAATGACGGGCACGGCGGGATTACCCCATGTCATTGTCCGGTTTTACACCGTCAAGTCGGTCAAGGCCGCCCGGTGGAGCGCTTTTTGGGCCTTGTTTTTCATCTCCTTGCTCTACCTGACGGCTCCTGCCACGGCGGGTTTCGCCCGTTATTACATGATTCGCGGGTTGAATGGGAAAACCTATGAAGAACTGCCCCAATGGTTTCATAACTGGAAGGAAACCGGTTTGATTCTCTGGTTGGACGATGGCGACGGCCACCTCCGGTATTCTGCACGCGAAGATAATGAGGTATTCAGGAACGGAAAACTTTCCGGGGTTGAAATGGCCGATATTCGCACGGCCCACCAACTGTGGATCGATTCGGGCGGTGCGCGGGGTGTCGATGGGCGGGCGGTTCTCAGGAAGAAGGGTCTGTCCGGACCGGATCGCGATATCATCGTATTGGCCACGCCGGAAATGGCGGAGCTGGCGGACTGGATTATCGCCCTGGTGGCGGCGGGAGGATTGGCCGCAGCCCTCTCCACGGCGAGCGGATTACTTTTGGTTATTTCATCGAGCGTGGCACACGATCTTTATTACCGCGTCATCAATAACCGGGCGACGGAGAAACAACGATTGGCGGTTGGCCGGGGGGTCATCGGGATCGCCGTGGTGGTGGCCGGCCTGCTGGGCATCTACCCACCGGGATTTGTCAGCCAGGTTGTTGCTTTTGCATTTGGCCTGGCCGCGGCCAGTTTTTTCCCGGCCATCGTTCTTGGGATATTCAGCAAGCGGGTGGGGACCGTCCCCGCGGTTTGCGGGATGATGGCGGGGATCGGGTTTACGGCTTTTTACATCATTGCCTGTGTCTTTTTCGGGATGCAGCCGTGGACTTACGGGATTTACGCCAATGGCATTCACCCACAGGGGATGGGATCGGTGGGCATGCTTTTAAATTTTGCCGTCACTTTGGGTCTGACGCCGTTTTGTCAGAGGCCGAGTGAAGCCGTGATAGATATGGTGGATTCCGTGCGCGAGCCCGAAGGTGTGGGACCGGCCGTCGATATCGATTCGGCGCCGGAGCATTAAGACCGATTCACTCGACGGTGCTTTGGAATTTGGCCATGAGATAGTTGCCGGATGTGACGGCAGGGTATTTGGGTGTTTCGCCTTCCTCCAGGCAGGTGGGGATACAAGCGATTTGAGCATCCCAATTGGGCATGTGGAAAAATGCCATTGATTGCCGCCGGGGCACGATTTCGATGTTATTCTCGGGTGCTTTAACACGGTGGAGGGTTGAAACCCAACGGTCATTAGTCCAAGTTGACAGCATGTCTCCTATGTTTACGACGAATGCTCCCGGAACTACCGGGATCTCCTGCCACTCGCCCTGCGGGTCAAGGATTTCGAGTCCGCCGGAGTTTTCCTGGGGCAGTAGAATTGTCAGGCTGCCATAGTCCGAATGAGCACCCGCCCGTTGCTGTCCCTTCTTGGGTGGATTGCGGTTTTCGGGATAGTTGATGGCCCGCATGGCGCTGGCCGGTTTGTCGATGTAGCATTTAAAATAATTTTGCGGAAGGTTTAGCGCGAGGGCGAATATTTCCATGATGTTGGCCCCGAGAGAATTTAATTCCTTAAAATAGGCGATAAAAGCGTTTTTCAGCTCGATTGGATTTTCGGGCCATAGGGTCGGCGAGTAGGTGAATTTGGCGCCGGGATCATCCGTTAAATTTTCCGGACATTCCAGAGGGCCCATATTGAGGGTTTCCTTGAGGTCTGGCGGTGTGTCCTCGCCCCGCGATTTGGCCAGGGCTTCAACGGCGAAAGGTATGTAGCCATAGGGATTGCCGCCATCAAGCGCCTTGGTTTTGAGTTTTTCTTCAAGAGGAAGGTCAAAAAAACGGTGGGCTGCGTTCCAGGCAGCATTGATGGTTTCTTCCGAAACCCGATGCCCTTTAATGGCCAGGAATCCGATTTCCCGGCATACCTCGTCGACCTGCCGGGCGAGATTGTCTTTTTCCTCTTTGGAACCATCAAAAAAGGGAGAAATGTCGAGAATCGGGAACGCGTTTGTCATACACGGATTGATTACAGAAAATGATCCTTTAGTAAACCCAAGACTTGACGTTCGCCGTAGCGTATAAATATCGGATTTGCTTCAGATGGGCGGCGAAGAGGTAAAAAACTTGATTGCCCTGAAAGGCGAAATTCGTAGAAAAGCCTGTAAACTGCCTTTTCTGTAACCTAAATCTCTCTAGTTCTGGACATGAAAATTACTCGTATTTTATTATTCCTATTGGCAATCGTGATGTGCGCTGGAACGCCGACGCCGATACAGGCCGGTTTTGGGGGGCTTGTCAAACAGGCGGCCAAGCAAGCCGCAAAAAAGAAGGCCGAGCAGGAGGCGGCCAAAGCAGCCGCCAAGGCAATTGAAGAGGCAATGGAAAAGAAAGAATCTGCCGATGCCGCCGAAGAGAGCGAAGATGCAGGGCAAGAGGCCGATAGTGGTGCGGCGGCTCAAGCGGTTTCAGAAGTAAGCAGTGAGATCGCCCAATCGGTGCAAAAGGCAGCCGTTGATCAAGCCATTGCCTCCGGGACTATTCCCACAACGGCAACCGCTGCGGTGGCATCCGTAAATCCTTTTGCGGGGAGCTTTTTTGGAGGTATCGTATACGCCAATTCGGAGAAAAAATTCGCCCGGGTGGCGGCGGAATCCCTTAACGTTACTTTGCCCGAGACGATTGATCCAGACACGGTCTCGGTACCTCTCATCGATACCGGCACCAACGGTTTTAACAATAAAGCGCTCAATATTTTAGGCAAAGCGGACAAAGTCGCGGTGGCCGGATTCCGGGTTGTATTCATCACCACCAATTCCGAAACGGCCACCACCGATGGGCGCGCTACCGCGCTTGCCAACATGGGTTTAATGCGTTCCGGGGCAAAAGTGTATAAAAAAGACACCTCCCAGACCATGAACATTCAACTACTGGGGGTGGAGCCTTCCATGATGCAAATGCTGGCCGATGCCGCCTACCAGGACTTCATGACGCGTCTGGAAGAAACGGGGCGGGAAATCGTTCCGGCCGAATCGATTCTGGCCAATGAGGGATTCCAAAGCATCAACACATTTGGTCCGACCACGACCCAGCCCTATGTGAAAAGGGCCAAGGTGACTGATCCGCACACGTATATTGTTTTCAGTCCCGAAAATTTGCCTCTTTGGTTCACCCATGCCGATGTCGGCAGCGTTGGCAACATCGCGCCGATGGCGTTGAAAAATTGGCGCGCGCTCAATCAGCTTTCCTTTGAGACGGAATCGGTCGTCATCGTCCCTCAAATCATGATCGATTTTGCCAAACTATCAGCCAGCGGCCGCCTAAACCTGGTCGGCTCGGCAAAAGTGAACGCCGA
>JAJFLT010000193.1 GCA_021772555.1 Opitutales bacterium
GTGATCGTCGGCGTGTCGATCTTTCTGAGAGCTTCCAGCATTTCCTGTTCGGTCATTTTGTCCTTTTTTAGTGATTTATTGGTTCAAAGTCGGGTTAGTTTTCCATTGTTTGCAGAAATATCAAAAACAATCGGAGTCGGATTTTTACCGGCACTTGCTTTATTTATGAATAGCAACTTGTTCCCTCAGCGTTTTCATCCGTTCCGCAAATTCGGCTCGAGCTTTTGCCAGGCCTTTTGGTTCGATGGACCCCTCCTGCAAATAATCGAGGATTATTTTTTCGGTGTCGATAAAATCATCGCCGATATCCGCAACCTCGGAGGCAATTTCATGAGGAATTGTGGTTACACCATTGCAATCGCCATGGATAAGGTCGCCGGGATAAACGGCAATACCGCCGATATGGACGGGAACATGCAATGAAATCAAATGGCAGTACCCGTGGGCGCAAATGACGCCATTGCTGAATGCCGGAAAACCAATGGCCCGAACCTGGTCCAGGTCGCGGGCTGCTCCGCTCGTTATCAAGCCAGCCGCTCCGGCGGTTTTATATACCGTGCACATGACTTCACCAAAAGAGGCCGCCGCGACGGGATCATCAAGATCTTGAATGATGACCACGGGCGGCCCTGGAACTTCTCCAAAAGTGCCCACCTGTTTATCCAGTGAGGTATAAACGTCACCTTTGGCGGGAGGGGCGGCGGTGCGGAAAGTGACCGTGGTTGCGTATCCGACCATCGGGGGCATCTCCGGAAAACAAGCCTTGATGCGGCCGTCCATATAACCGGTATTACGGGGACGGATATCGAAAAGTTCTATAATATTGCAAATCGTCGGCGTATCGAATTTGCGCAGTTTCTCAATGTATTCGGCAGATAACCCTTTGGTATTCATATAGGTTTTTTGGTTTTATTCCGGGAAAGATGAGATCGTTTTGAACTCATTTTCTACATTTTGCCAAACTTTTTAAAGTGGCGCTCGATGTTTTTGGAATCCGGTTCCCCGTCAAAAAGGATCATTTTGTAACGGGAATGATAAATTTTTTCCGGTTCCAGAATATATTGTCCCTCGACCGGTGCCGAGAAAACAAAATAAGGCATCCGGGGATGGACCCGAATCGGCTGCGGGTAGCGGAAATTTTCTGGATGGTCCAATATGGCAACACCGGCTGGTCCCTGGGCGGTGGGTCCCCAGACGGCGATCCAGCCCGGTCGGGTATGGTTGCTCTCGGCTTTATCTTTCCCCTCGCGGGTCAAAACATTCATGGGAGATTTGAAAAAGTCGTTGTCTTCTTCATTCCATGCTGCCGTTCCCCGAAAGGCAAAACCGCCGTAGTGGTATTCCTCCACAACGACGGGGGTGTCCGAAACGCATTTTTGAGCGATTTCAATTTCAATCTCAAAGGGATCTTTTCGATTCAAGATTTTGACCGTCCAGGTATCTTCCAGGGCGGAACCATGCTTTTGGCTGACTTGATGCTGCCTCACTTTGAACAGCCCCGTTTCGGGACCGCTGGCCAAATCGAGGACTTCCATGTGTTTTACCGTTCCGGTGCCCTTATGCTGATTCCAGAAATCGACCGTGTCCCCGTGGAATGTGGTTTTTGTCCAGGCGAAGAACATGCCGTGTTGATGCACATGGCCGACGGGAAAATCGTCGGTCAACACAGCGCCCTGTGGAGAGTAGAGTGGGTGCATGAAACCGCTGCGCCGATAGTGTACCGGCTGATCCTCTGGCGGCATAATCGTTGCTGTGCTGTAAACCAAAACGGGCCGCTGGCCCACCCAGACTTCGATTTTGCCATTATTCTTCTGGACTGTGACACCATCCATGGGGAGATTCTTCTGGCTGCCATCGACGGCGCCAGCCAAAATTACCATTACAGAAAAGAATGAGGCAAAAATACGCTTCACGGGAGAGAACATAGGGGGTTTTTCTCACGACCCAAATTAATTTTCCTTTTTTTACCCAATATTGGCTTGGGTCGTATTTTCGAAATCCAAATGCGTGAGATGCTTGACCCTTGGTTTTGACAGAATATCTTTTAAGGTAATGGAATAATTGATTTATCGAGGTCCGACATGCTCGCATTCTGGAAACAAGTTCAAAGACACCTGCAAAAGGGAGAAAAAACTTTTATCGCGTTGGTGGCGGAAAATACCAAGGGCTCGCCAGGGACTCCGGGAGCTAAATTCCTGGTGGCCGAAGGCGGGGCACTATGGGGAACCATGGGCGGTGGCGCGATGGAGTATAATTTGGTCGAGAGAGCCCGCAACCTTTTGAATGACAACGGCTTCGTCCCTGAGTTGCAGACGCTGTTGCATCGCCGAACGGGAGAAGGCGACAAATCCGGCATGATCTGCGCGGGCAGCCAAACCAATGTTTATGCTCTCTGCTTACCGGAGCGGGATGGTTGGATCATAGACCACTTGGTGGAATTGGCGGAACAGGAATGTAATGCCACTTTATTCATCGACAAAAACGGCCTTAAGGTTGATGAAACCGAGGCTGACCCGGTAAAGCCGAAAATCAGATTGAGCCAGGATGATGACGAGTGGTGTTATGAGGAGCAGTTGCTTAACCGCAATCGCGTGGCCATAATCGGCGGCGGGCATTGTTCCGTCGCTCTCTGCCAAACCATGGCCCGGCTCGGCTATGAAGTGTTTATATTCGATACACGGGAGGACGTATTCACATTGCAAAATGCCAGTGATGCCCGGCAAGTTCGCATTGTCAGCGACTACCGTGAGGTGGGCGGGCTCGTTCGATTTCCGCAACTTACCTGCGTTGTCATAATGACCACCGATTTTATGTCGGATGTGCGGGGGTTGCTCGGCACGGTCCTTCTGCCATTCCCTTTTATCGGAATTATGGGAAGTATGACGAAAATCAAAAAAATTTACGAAACCCTGACCGAGGAAGGCGTCAAAGAGGAGAGATTTGAAAAAATTTATGCACCCGTTGGTCTTTCCCTCGATAGCGACACACCGGAAGAAATCGCCATCAGCGTGGCGGCCCAAATTCTGCAGGAACGTAATATCGGTGGAAGATTGCCCCGAAATTAACCGTTTGAGCATCGACGGAAAAAATATTTGACGAAATTAATTCGCTGGTATTACAATTTTTAGGTAAAACGGATCAGGTGGCGGTTAATTTCTGCGGGTTTGCTCAAAAGACCAAAGATTTTGACCAAGGTGATTTATACCCTAGCCAAACCCGAAGATATATTTATCTGATTAGAAATGTCGCATTTAACAAAGTTTATCCTCAACGAACAGTTGATCGAAACTGATTTTTCCCCTGGCATGTTGGTGCTCGATTTTCTCCGCCGGCAAGTGTGGGAGACGGGTACCAAAGAGGGTTGCAAAGAGGGGGATTGTGGCGCTTGCGCGGTTCTGGTGGGCAGCCTGCGGGAAGACGACTCGGTGCAATACAAACCGGTCACCTCCTGCCTTCTTCCGTTGGGCGAATTGGAAGGAAAGCATCTTGTCACGATCGAGGGGCTGAATATGAGCGAGCTTTCCCCGGTGCAAAATGCGATCGTGGAAGAAGGCGGCACCCAATGTGGCTTTTGCACCCCCGGAATCGTTGTCTCCATCAATGGCTTGCTTATGGACAAGAGCAAACCGGTCGATCTGGAGGGAATCAAATATGCCCTCAGCGGACATCTTTGCCGTTGCACCGGCTACCATTCGTTGAAAAATACGGCGGCCCTTTTAAGCGAGCGTCTCGGGCCGCATTTAAGCGCGGACGACCGTTTGTCCAGTCTGGTTTCGGCGGGGGCTCTGCCCAACTATTTTGTGGAAATTCCGGGAATGCTGCGGGATCTTGCGCCGGAATCGCTTCAAGCCGTCGACGGGAATGACAATGCCGATTCGGAATTTTTGATTGCCGGGGGAACGGATCTTTACGTGCAAGTCGGCGAAAAGATTCCCGAGGCCAAAGTAAAGATTCTCAACCGAATGCCCGGGATGAAGGGAATTCGCCGGTCGAACGGCCATTTTGAGGTGGGTGCGTTGACCACTTTCGAGGAATTTGGAGACAGTCCCGAGATGAGAGAACTTATGCCCGACCTGGGTCATTTTATGTATCTGATCGCCTCCTGGCAGGTGCGAAATCGAGCCACCTTGTCTGGCAACATTATCAACGCTTCGCCCATCGGCGATATGACCGCTTTATTGCTGGCTTTGGAGAGTGAACTGGTTCTTCGGGACGGTAAAAAGGAGAGGGTCGTTCCGCTCAAGGATTTTTACCAAGGCTACAAGCAAATGGATCGAAAAAAATCGGAAATCCTGACAACGATTCGGGTTCCGGCGCCAAAAGCGGGTGCAAAGATCAACTTTGAAAAAGTTTCCAAACGAACCTGTCTGGATATCGCCAGTGTCAACAGCGGCATGTTGTTGTTTCTGGAAGACGGAGTGGTAAAAAATATTCAATTCAGCCTTGGAGGCGTCGCTCCCATCCCCTTCCTGCTTAGCCAGACCTGCGAGTTCCTGGAAGGCAGGTCGCTTGATCTGGAAAGCGCCCGCAGAGCAATTGAAATCACCCAGGAAGAGATTGCCCCGATTGACGACGTGAGGGGCAAAGCCGATTACAAACGGCTCCTGTCCAAGCAGTTGTTTATCGCCCATTTAACCAAACTATGTCCGCAGGATTTTAAAGTGAGGGATTTCTATGAAGCATATTGATTCACATCTCCATGTGCGTGGGGAATCCCAATATGTTGACGATGTACCGCCGCCAGCGGACATGTTGCATGTGGCCGTTTATGGTTCCCCTTGCGCGCACGGAACTATCAATAGTCTGAACCTGGAAAAAGCCCTCGCGGTCGAGGGCGTCGTAGCTATCTTCACGGCTGAGGATATTCCTGGAACTAATTGTTTTGGCCCTGTTTTCCAGGATGAGGAGCTGCTGGCAATTTCCTCGGTTCATTTTATTGGGCAGCCGGTGGCTTTAATTGTGGCGGAAACTCCGGAGATTGCCCATAAAGCGCGGGAAGAGATCGAGGCTGACATTACACCCATGCCGGTGGTGGTCGATCCGCGGGAGGCCTTTCGCAATGGAGATTTTGTCGATCAACCGCGCACCAACTCGATGGGTGATGTGGATGAGGCCTGGAAGGATTGCGATGTCATTGTGGAAGGCCGTTGCGATATGGCCGGTCAGGAGCACCTCTACCTCGAAACGCAACGCGCCAGGGCGATACCCAAAGAGGATCGTTGCCTGCAGATTTTCGCCTCCACGCAAAGCCCGGCTGCCCTGCAGTCGGCGGCCTCCATACTTTTGGGGCTTCCCATTCATAAGCTTGAAGTGGATGTAAAAAGATTGGGCGGAGGTTTTGGCGGCAAGGAAGACCAGGCCACCCATTGGGGATGCATGGTGGGTCTTTGCGCCTTGCATTTGCAAGAACCGGTGGAGCTTGTTCTCAACCGGCTGGACGACATTAAAATGACGGGCAAGAGGCATCCCTATTCCAGCGATTTCAAAATGGGATTGACCAAGGATGGCCGCATTCTCGCCTATGATGTCAGCCACTACCAGAATTCAGGCGCTTTCGCCGATCTATCCACCCCGGTGCTGGAACGAACCATCGTCCACAGCACCAATAGCTATTATATACCCAACGTGCGCGTGTTCGCCGCTCCCTGCCGAACGAATTTACCATCCAATACGGCATTTCGCGGATTTGGTGGCCCCCAGGGAATGTTTGTCATCGAATCAGCCATAAACAAAGCGGCTGAAGTGATGGGTATGCGGGCGGAGGAAATTCAGGCCAAAAACCTTATTTCCGAGGGCCAGCATTTATTCTACGGCCAGCCGGTTAAAAACTGCACCATTGGCAGAGCCTGGGAACAGACCTGCAGCGACTTCGATCTGGACGGGCTTCGTCAGAGGGTGGAGGCTTTTAACAAAGAACACTTTGAGTTCAAAAAGGGCTATGCCCTCATGCCGATCTGCTTCGGCATTTCATTCACCAAGTATTTTCTAAACCAGGGTAATTCGCTCGTTCATGTATACCTCGACGGCAGTGTGGGCGTGACCACGGGTGGCATTGAAATGGGGCAGGGGATCAG
>JAJFLT010000194.1 GCA_021772555.1 Opitutales bacterium
GGCTGGAAGTTAACCCGCCCGGCTCCGCGAGTATCCGATCCCGACAGCTTGGCGGGTGAAAAACTGCTCCCTCCTGATATTCTGGAGGAAGCGGGGGAAATTGTTTTCGAAAAACCAACCGAGGAAGAAAAAGTGGTTCTAAAAAAGGGGAAAGGGGGCGATTGGACCCTTCCCGAATACTATGGACTTCGAGCCGATTTCACTAAATTGAAAACCCTCACGGGTAGCCTGCTCGATGCCTCCATTATACGATTGGTGACCCGCAATCCCGAAAGAATGGATCGCCTGGAACTGGGAACTAATCGGGTGATCTTGAAATCGGCCGATGGTAAATCACTGTGGAATCTGGAAACCGGCAAAAGAGGCTCCAACTCGGGGTTGTTTATGCGCCTCGACGGCGGGCAAGAGGCCTACCTGGCCGACCTCAATTTGTATCTCGACACCGATAGCAAAAATTGGGCCGATAAAAAGCTGCTCACCTTCGAGCAAAAAGACGTTTCCCGGGTTCGCCTCGATTTTCCCGGCGGGGACTCGTTGTCCCTCGAAATTTCCCGCGCCGGACTGGAAACGCCCTTTGAATTGAGTGGTCCGGTAGAGGGAGAAACCCTTAAGCAGGACGAAGTAAAGAGCCTCATTTCCACGCTTTTGAGCGCCCGCTTCAATGATGTTCGCCCGCCAGACGATGAGGATGCCATGGGCGCTCGCGAGAACAGCCGCGAGGTAGTTCTGGAGCTGTTCAACGGCGACGCTTACACTTTGAGCATCGGACGCCGTCCGCCGGAACCGGTTGCCGCGGTCGAGATTGAGGGAGAAGAAGAAGCGGAAGAAAGTGAGGAGGAAGAGCCTGAGCCGGGGCCGGTGTTTATATTTTATGCTATCTCGGATCCAGAAAACTACCTCAATCGCATCATGTCCGAGGTGGCCCTGGTTTACTCCGAATACACCTATAATCAAATACCGGAAAACCGTGAAAAACTCGTCGAGTCGGCGGAGATTGAGATTGAAGCGACAGAAGCGGATGCCGCCACTCCGTCAGGATAATTCGCGGTGGCGAAAGCAATCGGTGGTGTGATCGTTGACCATGCCCACGGCCTGCATGAAGGCGTAGCAAATGGTGGGGCCGACGAATTTGAATCCTCTCCGCTTGAGTTCTTTGCTCATCGTTTCAGCCTCGATTGTCGAGATCGGTACATCATCGAGGGAAGTCCATTGGTTCTGAATGGTGCGACCATCAGTAAACTGCCAAATGAATTTATCGAATGACCCGAATTCCTCCCTGGTTTGCAAAAAAGCGCGTGCGTTGCCGATGGCGGCGGCTATTTTTAAACGGTTTCTCACGATACCGGCGTTTTGCAGAAGTTCGGTTTTCTTCTTTTCGTCGTAGCGGGCAATTTTTTGCGGGTTGAAACCATCGAATGCCTTGCGGTAATTTTCGCGCTTTTTGAGGATGGTGATCCAACTAAGTCCAGCCTGCGCTCCTTCCAGCAGAAGGAATTCAAAGAGCCTGCCGTCGTTGTGCAGGGGCTTTCCCCACTCCTCATCGTGATAGCGAACATAGAGAGGATCGGAAACCGACCAGGAGCAGCGAATTTTTTTCATTGGTGTAAAAGATTGAAAATATTGACTCAAAAACGTTAGCTAAAGTTTTCCCTTCGGACGGGAGAACTTGAAACCGGTTCATGCGGCGGGGAACTTTTCAAAATTAAATTTTATGTTGCTTCTTTGCAGGTCGCCCAGCATTTTTTTTGCATTAAAATGTTCAGAATGATTTTAGGGGATCGTTTTAGAGGCACTGTGGGGGTTTTCACAACTCTTGTTTTTTTGCTGACGCTGCAAACCGCGAGCGCACAAAACATCGAGAGGGATACGCAAAAGTTAAATACCCGATTGAGTGATATCAACGCTTACTTTTCCGCCCTCATGGGGAATCCACAAGCGGCTATCCCGCAAGCGGTTCTGGGCAATGCCAAGGGCATTATAGTGGTGCTACAAAATAAAGGGGGACGATTTGTGGCGCGCAAAGGCGGTTCGGGCATTGTCATTGTTCGGGACGAGAGGAGTGGCAAACTGGGGGTGCCGGCGTTTATCCAGTCGCAGGATGAAAACTGGGGATTGCTCGTCAATGGCAAGCCGGTGGACACCGTATACTTGTTGATGGATGCCGATGGGCTGAGCCTCCTTTCAGAAAACCGATTTCGCATCGGCACCGGGGTGAAAGCGGCGGTGGGTCCGACTACGGCCCAGCCCGATCTCCAGGTGGACGCCTCCATCCTTGTCTATGCCAGCGATTCTACGGCGGCTCCGGGCACATTTTATTCAGGTGGAATACTTTATGGCGAATTAACGGCTAACCGCCTGTATTATCAGGATGAAACCATCAACGTGCAGGACATCCTGTTCAACTACTCGGGTGACCCCACGGCCGAAATAATGAATTTGGTGCATATGGTGGACAGCCACGTCGGTGAATTCAAGGTCGTCAAAAAGAAAAGAATCGGTAGTATTCTTTTTTAAACGCCCTCTAAGAGGGAATTTTCCGCCTGTTTCTGAAACCCCGCACCTATCTCAAGAAACGCGCTGAGGACAGCACGTTCCCTGCTATCCTTTCGGTTGAAGGATCGAAGCGAAGGCGTCGGTTTCACGGACGGAGGCGAAGTCGGCTTCCCTTCGAAGTTCGTCGATGGTCCAGGAAACGACATTGGGAAAATTCTGCGTAAAAGCGTCCTTGAGCAAAGATGCCGCCTGATCCTTATCGTCGATGAGGGCTGCGATGCGGGCCCGCATATAGCTGTCCCAACCAAAGGATTCGGGATATTCGGCGGTGCGCATTTCGTTAAAAATCTCCAAAGCCTCCCTTGTTTCCGACAAGCGGGCCGCGCACAAACCCACGTATCCACGGGGAACGGGATATTCCGAGTATTCGCTGGCCAGGGCGCTGAAGATTTCTTTGGCCTCTTCATATTTACCCGAACGGTAGAGAAGCTCCCCGTAAAAAAATCGGTGTTGATCGGTTTCCACCATGTCATCGGGCAGTTTTTCCACCCATTGCAGGGCCTGGTTGTAAAGTTCCTGGGCGGCTGAATCATTACCCTTTGCCGCCAGAGCCATGCCCGTGTCGAGCAGCAGTCGACCGGTTGTTAACTCCCCCACGGGGGTGAAACGATAGGAGGAACTGATACGCTGGTTGACCTCGTTCAATTGGTCCAATTCGGCCAGGGCCAGGGTTTCCGCCCTTAACGCGATGAAATTGAAGGGAAATTCCTCGACGCCCTCCTGTGCCACTTTGAGGGCCTCCTCATTGTTGCCCAACTGCCTTAGAGCGACGGAATGAAGATGGTAGGTAAAGGCATCCAGCGGCGCCATGCCCAGCGCAGGATCTGTTTTCTGGAATATTTCCAGGGCCTCTTTGGGGCGATTCAGCCAAAGCGCCCGCAGCCCGGCATTGATGAGGGTGCGGTGGGAGGATTCCATGTCTACCAATTGCCTGGCGTACTGGTAGGAGCGCAAAACATCTCCGTTGGTTGAGGCAACCGCAAAATCAACATAAGCGCGGTCCAAGTCGTTGAGTTGATTGCCCTTTTTCCGTAAATCTTCAAAGAGGGCGTTGGCCTGCACAATTTTATCCAGATTGGCCGTGGCGGCAGCTTTCATTACGGCCGGGGTTAAAAATTCGGGATCTATCTTCAGCGCTTCGCTAAAACTATCGACGGCTTCCTGGTAATCGCCGTGGCCGAAGCTTTTCATGCCGTCCTCATAGAGTTTGTAAGCGCTGTAGAGCGGGGGCCAGCTCTTGCTGGACTCGGCCAGAAAATGATAGGTGGAATAGTGAAGGGACATGGCACTGGCCACCCGTTCCTGCAATTCTCCGACTGCTTCACGGGGGGACATCAGGGGCCCGCTGACCGGATCCATGGAGTTGAGCACTTCACCGGTTTCGACCTGGATGACTTTGGCCTGAATTTTGAGGTCGTAGGTTTGCCAGAAATAGGACCCGTAGATGGCAATGCCGGCGCCATTTTGCTCCGCTTGCGCGACGATGGAACCGCTCGCCTCGCTTGACATTCCCTGGTCGATGATGGAATCCGCCGCCACCCGGTTGATGGTGGCCGGGATGACCGAAACCAGTTTCGTCCCCTCCAGTCCCTGGGCGATGGAATCACAGATGATATTGCCCAGGTTTCGTTCGTTGGGGTCGCCCGTGAGGTTTTCAAAAATGGCGACGTAGATACGTTTCATATCCAGATTGGATGGACCTGGTTGTGCGGTCAGAATTTTAGCTTCCTCGGCTGCAATGATGGCTACCTTAGCTTCTTCGGTAGCTTTTGCAGCTTTGGCAGCTTCCTCTTCCGCTTTGGCGGTGGCATCCTCCTGTTCTTTGAGGGCGGATTCAAACTGTCCAAGGACGGCCTGCAACTGGCTGACGGTTTCTTCCTGCTCCTGGGCGGCTTTGGCTGCGGCTTCCTCGGCAGCAAGTGTTTCAGCTTCTTGTTCGGCGGTGGCGGCAATTTCCTCCTGTTTTACCACTTCTTGTTTTCTGGCCTCCTCCTTCATCAACATTGGATAAATGCCGAAAGCAACAATCGCAGCGATCACCGCCGTTCCGGCCAGAGCCAGGGCCATGGTCTTTTGCTTTTTCTTTTGGGGGGCCGAGCCTTTTCTTTTTTTGACACCTTCTTCGCCGATTTGGGCCTCCAGCAGCAATTGGTAAACGGGCACTTTTTCGCGAATGTTCTTTAGCTCGATGGGGCCCAGGTAAGTGGTATCGAGCTTGATGCTGTTTTTAACCACATCGTAAACGGTCTGGGAAATACAGATTCCGCCCGGTTCCGCCTTGGATTCCAGGCGCGAGGCGATGTTGACGCCGTCACC
>JAJFLT010000195.1 GCA_021772555.1 Opitutales bacterium
TTGTCGGTCTGATTATCACCAACTGCATCATCATGGGGCGGGCGGAAGCCTTTGCCATGAAGGAGCCGGTCGGCTTGTGCTTCCTCGACGGCATCGGCAACGGCCTCGGCTACAGCCTTATCCTGGTGGTTGTCGGGGTCATCCGCGAGTTGTTCGGGTCGGGCCGTTTACTTGGCCAGGTGGTGCTACCCCTTTCCACCGAGGGGGGTTGGTATGTATCCAACGGACTGCTCCTGCTCCCTCCCAGCGCCTTTTTTATCATCGGTCTTTATATCTGGGTTCTGAGGACCTGGAAACGCGATCAACTGGAGGAGAATTGAACCCATGATCGAATCTTTTCTAAGCCTCTTTCTGACCGCCGTATTCGTCGAGAATATGGCCCTCGCCTTCTTTCTCGGCATGTGCACTTTCCTGGCCGTTTCCAAAACCGTGGAAATGGCTTTCGGGCTGGGGCTGGCCGTCATTACCGTGCTTACCCTTACCGTTCCGGTCAACAACCTCATCTACCAGTATATCCTGCAGGAAGATGCGCTGGCCTGGGCCGGAATCACCGGAATCGATTTGAGCTTTCTCGGACTGATCTGCTACATCGGGGTCATCGCCGCCATGGTCCAGATCCTGGAAATGACCTTGGATAAATTTTTCCCCGCCCTCTACAATTCCCTGGGCATTTTTCTGCCCCTCATTACGGTCAATTGCGCCATTCTCGGCAGTGTGCTCCTCATGGTCGAGCGCAACTATAATTTCGCCGAGAGCGTCGTCTTCGGGTTCGGTTCGGGCTTCGGCTGGGCCATCGCCATCGTGGGACTGGCTGGAGTTCGCGAAAAGCTTAAATACAGCGATATCCCCGTGGGCTTGAGGGGACTGGGCATCACTTTTATCACTGTGGGTTTAATGTCCCTCGCCTTCATGGCCTTTTCCGGGATTCAACTCTGATCGCATTGTTGAGGTAACTTCTTTTCTAAAAAGAAAATGATTTTTGAAATATTCATGGGGTCGGTCACATTCACCGTGGTGGTGCTGTCGCTGGTTGGCATTATCCTGGTCGCCAAAGCCAAACTGGTGCAAAGCGGGGACATCACCATATCGATCAACGACGATCCCTCAAAATCCGTCACCGTCCCGGCCGGGGGTAAGCTCCTGACCGCCCTGGCGGGGGAAAAAATCTTTATCTCCTCGGCCTGTGGTGGCGGTGGCACCTGTGGTCAATGCACCGTCAAAATCACCGAGGGCGGCGGCGACATCCTCGCCACCGAACTCTCCCAAATCACTAAAAGGGAGGCCCGCGAGGGCATGCGCCTCTCCTGCCAGGTAGCCGTCAAGCAGGACATGAATATCGAGGTCCCGGCGGAGGTCTTTGAGATCAAAAAATGGAAGTGCAAAGTGCGCTCCAACAACGACGTGGCCACCTTCATCAAGGAGCTTGTGCTCGAACTTCCGCCCAATGAAGACCTCGATTTCCGGGCCGGCGGGTTTATCCAGATCGAATGCCCACCCCACGAACTCAGTTATGAGGAATTCGAAATCGATGAGCAATACAAGCCGGATTGGGACCAATTCAATCTCTGGCGTTATCGCTCCGTAGTCGATGAACAGGTGGTTCGAGCCTACTCCATGGCCAATTATCCTGAAGAAAAGGGCATTGTCATGCTCAATGTCCGCATAGCATCGCCGCCCCCGCGAGGCCCGGAAGGGATTCCTCCCGGTAAAATGTCCTCCTATATCTACAAACTCAAACCGGGGGACGAGGTCACCATATCGGGGCCCTTCGGAGAATTTTTCGCCAAGGATACCGGGGCCGACATGGTTTTCATCGGCGGCGGCGCTGGCATGGCCCCCATGCGGTCGCATATCTTCGACCAGCTCATGCGCCTCGATGCAAAAAGAAAAATCACTTTTTGGTACGGCGCCCGCAGCCTGCGCGAAATGTTTTATGTGGAAGATTTCGACATGCTCCAGCGTGAGCATGAAAATTTCTCCTGGCATGTGGCCCTTTCGGAACCCCTGCCCGAGGATAATTGGGACGGCTACAAAGGTTTCATCCATCAGGTCCTCCTCGAAAACTACCTCAAAGACCATCCCGCACCGGAAGATTGCGAGTATTACATCTGCGGGCCCCCCATGATGCTTTCGGCCGTCCTTAAAATGCTTGATGACCTCGGGGTTGAAGAGGAGAATATCCTTTTTGATGACTTCGGGGGTTAAATCGCCTGTTTTCCAGATCTTCGGTCTTGTCCTGCTTTTAGCATTAACGAGCTGCGGAAAAACATCCCGCCAGCCGGGCGCCGGACAACCATTGGTTTACACAGGCCCCACCATGGGCACCTACTACCGGGTAACGCTTGCCACCGAGCCAACCGGTATTGCGCAGGAAAAATTAAAAGAGGTTATCGAAAACCGGCTGGATGACATTAACGCCAAAATGTCCACCTACCGGGCGGACTCCGAGCTTTCCCGCTTCAATCAATACCGCGCAACGGATTGGTTTCCCGTCTCTGTGGACACTGCCACCGTCGTTGCCGAAGCGCTGGAAATCCATCGGCTCTCCGGTGGCGCCTTCGATGTCACCGTGGGGCCGTTGGTCAATCTTTGGGGTTTCGGACCGACAGGCAAAAGAACCGAGCCTCCCGCCAATGATAAAATCGAGATCGCTCTCAACAAAATCGGCTCACAACACCTGCAAGTTCGCTCCTCTCCCTCCCCTTCGGCCCTCAAAAAAACCATCCCCGACCTCTATGTAGACCTCTCCGCCATAGCCAAAGGTTACGCCGTCGATGCCCTGGCCGAATCCCTGCAATCGCTGGGTATTGACGATTTCATCGTCGACATAGGAGGCGACATGCTGGCCAAAGGCCAAAAAAAAGACGGCTCTCTCTGGAGAATCGCCATTGAACGCCCGGCTGCCGGGGAACGCGAAATCCAGCGAGCCATCGAAGTCAACGGTTTGGCCGTGGCCACATCGGGTGATTACCGAAACTATTTCGAAGTCGACGGTCAGAGGTTTTCCCATGAAATCGATCCCCGCACCGGCCACTCCATCCGCCACTCCCTGGCCTCCGTCACGGTGCTGGACCCCTCCTGTATGCGGGCCGACGCCTGGGCCACGGCTCTCATTGTGCTGGGCCCGCAAGAAGGTTTTAAAATGGTTGAAAAAAACAACCTCGAGGCCTATTTTATCATCAAAGGCATAAATGAATTCCTCGAAAAGGAAACCCCCGGCTTCCAACAGATGTCTATAAACAACCGACCCTAAAACAGAACCATGATTTTCTTAGTCACCCTCGGCATTTTTCTCCTCGTCATCGCCGCCATGTCGGTCGGGGTCGTATTCGGCAAACATGAAATCAAAGGAAGCTGCGGCGGTCTCGGAGGATGCGACCTCTGCGAATCCGACAACGAAAACAAAAAAACCTGCCAGGTACACAAACCAACCACCTAGACCCAAGTCAAAACCAAAACGACCCAAACAACCTCGATGTGAACCCGAAATCAATAAGGAAGGCACCATTACTCTAGTCGATGCCGTGTGTGGTATTGAATTCGAATTTAGCTGAAAACCGCAATACCATCGTTGATAAGCGTTTCGTGATGCAGTTGAAGAAAAAAAATCCGATTTTGCATTGGGTAATCATGATGATCACCTTTGGCCAGTATGCGTTTATTTGGGCATTTTTAATGGCTAGAGATGTCAATGAGCTGCAGGGAGAAGAGAAAATAGAAATCAAAAAAAATGCGAAGATATTCGTTCTTCTTTGGTCTATTTACTTCATCGTATTCGTTTACTTAAATCTTCGGTATCTAACAGGTATAATTCCTCCTGCACCATTATTCTTCGGAGAATTTACCCTGGGAGTGGTGTTACTTATATTTTTTATTCGAGTTGTATTGAAGGTAGGCTCAGAGCTAAGGAAAATGAAAGAAGAGAACATTCCATCGACTGAAAATCTCATCTTCTTGTCTCTAATCTACATGATTTCGTTACCAATTCTACAAAGCAAGATTAACAAAATCTTGAAGCATCGTTAGACGTTGTAAGTGAAGATAAAAAGGGGGTCAACCCTCGTTATTCAGCCATGGCTTAACGCCATTTATTCTTGACTGAAAATAATCGCCCGGCGGTCAACCAACTCAATGCACATGCTGGCCGTGGATATAGGCTAGGAGATTGTGGCTGTAGCTTTTGTTTTCCTGTAGGGTGCGGATCATTATATCGCCGATGGAGACCATTCCCATAAGGCGTTCGCCATCGACTATAGGCAAATGCCGAAACCGTTCCGCGGTCATGATCTTCATCGCTTCATTGACCGTTGTGGATGAATCCACCGTGTGGATATTCGTCGTCATGACCTGTTGCACGGTGGTGGCGTTCGGATCGAGCCCGGCATCGACCACCCTCACGAGCACATCCCGCTCCGTAAAAATCCCCAATAGCCGCTTGCCCCGGTGGACGAGCAGTGCGCCGATTTTATGTTGGTTCATCGATTGAACCGCTTCCATCACGGTCGCTTCCGGTTCAACGCTATGAACAAGACCGCCCTTGTTCTTGAGTATGGTGCCAAGTTTCGAATCTAACATCGCTTCGTATTTAACGAATTCCGGATTATATTATCAATAATTATTTAAGGTATTATTAAAACTTTTTATAGAAAGATAATCTGGGAATACAAATAACCAAGATGAATAGAACCTATCTGTCACCCACGGGAGCGGGTTGGCAATTTATTCGGATGAATCCCCATCCAGCGAGAACGCCTGAAAATCGGGCCCGGCTTGGGCACAAACCGCCTTCAGGGTCGACATCGAGGACTTGAAATGCTTGTTCAGGCGGGCCAGGTTTTTCCACTCGCCCGGCCTGAGGAGGGCGTTGGATAAAACTCGCAACCATTTTACGCGCCCCCATTCATCAATGCTCTGGGTCACGAATTCCGGGACAGGATCATCCACGCAATCGGCAATGACGCGAATGGCCAAAAAAGGTGCCTTCTTTTCCATAGCCGCCAAGGCCAATGCCCCGCTTTCCATGTCCGCCACCAACGACCCGCTTTTATTCCTCAAAACCGTTCTTTCCTCGTTGTTTTCTAAAATCGTTGGAGTTTCCGCCAGCGAACCGAGAGCAACTGTTTCCAGGGAAGAAAGTGTCCGGCTGAGTCGTTCATGCCAGGTTTGATCAACGGGGCTTTCCCGGCCATCGCTATGAAAAATAATTTGCGGTAGAAAAAGGCAACCAGGTCTCATTCCGTTATCGAGTGCCGTGGCGCAGCCCCAACTGAGGATGGCCTCAGCCCCGCGTTCAAGTAGCGCCCGTCCCGCCGCCAGGGCTTTTTCCGGTCCCATGCCGGAGTGGATGGCAAGAACGCCCTCAGCGAGTTCAAATGCCTGGCCCGGAGGTGGATTTTTTTTCGTAAGACATCGCAATTCCTCCGGCATGGCCGCACTGATGCCAAGCTTCATGGATCGTTCGATGCTGTGGAAAGATGGTTCTTGTAACGGGCCAGCGCCCAGAGTGGAAAAAATTTATCGTAGCCGTGGTATTTCAGGAAAAATACTTTGGGAAACCCCGGAGCAGTAAATTCTATATCTTCCCAAAGGCCGTCATTCTCCTGTTTCTCCAAGAGAAACCGGATTCCGCGCTCGACCGATTCTGATCCCGCTTCCCCCGCCGCCATCAAGCCGAGCAATGCCCAGGCCGTGTGAAAGGTATTGCTCCTCCACTTTTTTTGTTTCAACTCTGTGGGTTCGTAGTAGGTATCGTTGCCCTCGCCCCAACCGCCGTCGTCATGCTGCTCTTGTTTCAGCCAGCGCGCGGCTTTTTTGACACAAGGGGTTTCACTACGGATCCCAGCCTGCTCCAATCCCGCCAGGACGGACCAGGTTCCGTAGATGTAATTCGTTCCCCAACGACCCCACCAGGAACCATTTTCCTCCTGCTCCCGATAGAGGTATTGCAGGCATCGTTCCATCACCGGCCGGTAGCGTTCGTGCTTTTCAATCAAGGGGGCCAGCAGCATGACGCACCGGGCGCTGACGTCGCTGGTGGGCGGGTCCAGGAGGGCGCCGTGATCGGCAAAGGGTATCTCATTGAGATAATAATGGGTGTTGTCGGCGTCGAAGGCGGCAAATCCCCCGTTTTTCGACTGCATCCCGCAAATCCAATCGGCGGCGCGCTCGATAGGATCTGCGAATCGTTTCAGGCCCGTTTGCCACATGCCGAAAGCCACCACAGCGGTATCATCGAGATCGGGATAATAGTCGTTGCGAAACTGGAACGCCCAACCGCCTCCCTTCAAGTCGGGCCGGTATTCCTGCCAATCACCCGGTTCCTCCAGGAGCTGCCTTTCCGCCAGCCAATCGAGCGCCCGTTCAACCGGTTCATCGTTTTTACCGCCTCCCGCTTCCTGCAAAGCCAATACGGCCAGACCGGTATCCCAAACGGGCGAAACGCAGGGCTGGCAATAGACGCGTTCTTCCTCCACCACCAACAGTTTGCGCAGTGATTCCCGGGCGACCACAAGGTCGGGATGGTCACGGGGATAACCGATACATTCGAGGGCCTCCACCGCATTGACCATGGCCGGAAAAATCGCGCCCAGTCCGCCATCGCCGTTCAACCGCTCCAGGATCCAGTTTTCCGCTTTCTTAAAAGCTCTTTTGCGCATTGCAGCAGGGATCAATGGTTCGATCATGCGGCCCAGTTTATCGAGTCCGAGAAAAACATAGTTGAGGCGCGTCCGAACCGGGAAATATTTCTTCTCCTCCTCCGGGGGAATGACAAACAATTCCCGAATATCCACTTTTTGCGGATTTACCGCTTTTGGTTTAACCGTACACAAAATGAAAAGAGGCACCATCACCGTCCGCGACCAGTAGGAAACTTTGGACAAATGAAAGAAGAACCATTTCGGCAAAAGCATGATCTCGACCGGAATGAAGGGCACCCCACGCCAGGGAAGCTGCTCAAATAACGCCAAAGCGATTCGGGTAAAAACATTACAGCGCGCCGCGCCTCCCCGGGCCAGAATCGCATCCCGCGCCCTGCGCATGTGGGGCATGGCCGGATCGTCCCCCGAAATTTTTAAAGCGTAATAGGTTTTAACGGTGCAACTGATGTCCAATTCTCCACCATAAAACAAAGGCCAACCGTCATCTTCGCCCTGCCGCTCCCGTAAATAGACGCAAATTTTCGACTGCAATTCCTCATCCACCTCTCCCCGGAAATGCATCATGAGAATGTATTCGGCCGGGATGGTGCAATCCGCCTCCAACTCGAAACACCAGTAACCGTCCTCGTGCTGAAGTTCGAGTATCCCCTGCCGGGCCCGGTTTAAAGCATTTTCCAAGGCGGAGGAGGAATGGACCAGCGCTTGATCGTTTGGCATGCTTTTATTTGTTTATCGGGATTTATATCAGGCTCGGCTCAAAGAGGAGCCGGTAAAACGGAAAAGGGCTCGCAGCAGGAGGTCGCTGTTGGCCGTAACACGAGTGGCCAAAATGGTGGCCTTTACACTGCGCCTCGATATTTTGACCTCGGCCCCATTGGTGTAATTGCGGTTGGCATGGATGTTTCGCAAGGTCAACAAAGCCATACCGATGGCCCACAGACAAAATTTCCGCAGACCGGTCTCGCTTTTGGGGATGAGGAGGGAATAGGCCAAGGCATCCTCCAGGTGGCCATAGGATATGCCCACCAACTTGTGGATACCGACCGTGAAATTTTCGCGATTCCCATCTGAGGAGAGCTCATTTAGGTCGTAACCGGCCTCTGCGAAAATATCTCGCGGCAACCAGCAGGCGGACCGCTCCCGGTCTTCCCAAATGTCTTTTAAAATATTGGTCATCTGCAAACCTTGGCCAAAAGAGACCGCATATTTCATCATGGCCTCCCGGTTTTCCGCGATCCGCGGGGAATATAGGCAGAACAGATCGGTCAGCATTTCCCCAACTACGCCTGCAACATAATAGCAATAAAGCTCCATCTCCTCCAGGTTGTCGAGTCCCGCGGGGCCCTCCTTCTCCTGAAATCGGGCCATTCCCTCCGCCATTATGCGGACGCATCGCTCCATGGCCCGGCGTTGATCGTCCGAGAAGCCGTGCGTGAGGCGAATCACCTGCGGCGTGTTTTTAATCAGCTCTTGCTCGGCCGGAATGGTGGAGCTCGACAAAAGCGGAGCCAGATCCGAGGCAAATTCCTCTGCCTTCTCCTCACCCAAAACAACCTTAGAAAATCGGTTGCAAAAAGACCTCTTCTGCCCGACCGGCAAAGTTGGCTCGTCTTCTATCGTGTCAACGATCCGGCACAGCAGGTAGGCATTGGAGACCACCAGGCACAATTCCGGCGGCAATTGAGGAATCGTCAGGGCAAAAGTGCGGGAAACGCCTTCCAGCATCTGCTCCTGCAATTTTTCCAATGAGGACATTCTTGAATCAGTTCTCAAAATTTGAAGGTAGCCTGGGAAATGTTTAAGGATACCCGGATCTGCCAAGGCCGATTGGCAATAAAACCGCATTCTTGCCAATTGCTGTTCCACCGCAAGGATTAATGCACAAGGCCCGATCAGGAAATCGATTGGCAAGTCTCGGCGTTGTTTGTATATCAAACGATTACCGGTAACCAAGCCCGAGTTCTTCCGCTACGGTTTTGAGCTTTCTATCTAAACTCCACAATGGCACATCGGTTAATTGCGCTGAGGCAAGAAGTTGCATATCAACGAATCCAATCCCCTTGCCGGATAGCTCGTGGGATTCCACAAAATACAAGTATTCATCAAGGTCCAAACCAGGCGCAGAGGGCAGGGATTTAAGCAATGAAAGGATCTCCCGCCGGTTCCCAAGATTGCCACAAGCCAATTCTCCGATGATAAACGGGTGACAAACCACTTCCATGCTCTCAAGCAAATCTTCGAGCCTGCGGACTCCTTTCCGAAAATGATTAATCCAGATGGATGTATCGACTAGGACCATAACCGATCTGTCACCGTCTGCGTCGTGGAATCGTTTGAACTTGCTTTTCGGAACCACCTAATTTTGCCAGGCGCCGACTGCTTTCTCGCGCGATCAAGGCTTCTAAGCCCATTTTTACGAGAGCAGTTTTTTCTTTGATTCCGGTTAAACTGGAAGCCTTATACAAAACCGCATCATCGATATTCAATGTAGTTCTCATATGTATTGGTATGTATAATTTATGCATATATGTCAACCTGGGATTGAAAAAGACAACGCCCAGAAAAATAAGTCAAAGAACAGAGGGAACTACCGATCGAGGTAGATTTGTCTGTCACTCAGAAGATAAGAATACCGCTTGACCCACCCATGAAAAATCGTTTCTTATTCCCTCGCAGGCTGCGATTTTTTATTTGAAGGATTGATATATATGGACGTTTTACTGGCACAACCGCGGGGATTTTGCGCCGGGGTGGTTCGGGCGATTGATATTGTCGAGACCGCTCTGGAAATTTATGGCCCGCCCGTTTATGTGTTACACGAAATTGTGCACAACCAATGGGTATTGAAAGATTTGCAATCCAAAGGTGCCGTTTTCGTAGAGGAGCTGGAGGAAGTCCCCAATGGCGCCAACATCATATTTAGCGCCCATGGGGTGGCCCACAGCCGGGTGGAAAGAGCCAAACAAAGGAATTTGCACATTATCGACGCCACTTGCCCCTTGGTCACTAAAGTACATTTGCAGGTCGCCCGGCACTCCCGCGCCGCCCGCGAGGTAATCCTTATCGGCCATGCCGGGCATGTCGAAGTCAATGGCACTTTGGGTCAGTACAACAAAGAATTCGGCGGGGAAATTTACCTCGTTCAAAATGTGGGGGATGTGGCCAAACTGGAGGTGCAAAATCCAGAGGAACTGGCCTTCGTGACTCAAACCACTCTCTCGGTGGACGACACCATGCAGATTATCGACGCCCTCAAGACACGCTTTCCCAGGATCGTCGGTCCCCGCAAAAACGATATCTGCTACGCCACCCAAAATCGTCAAAACGCAGTTCGTCAATTCACCGGAAAAGTCGATTTACTCCTGGTGGTGGGGGCGCGCAACAGTTCCAACTCCAACCGCCTGAGAGAACTCGGTGAGCATCAGGGGCTGGAGGCTTATCTGGTGCAGGATGCGGACGACCTCGACCCCGCCTGGTTCCGGCAAGGTATCCAAGTGGGTCTCACGGCGGGAGCCTCCGCCCCGGAAGTCCTCGTCAAGGGAGTGCTCGATAAATTGCAGGAATTCGGTATCACAAGTGTGGAAGAGATGAATGCGGAACCGGAATCGGTCGCCTTCCCATTGCCCAGGGAGTTGACGGCCAAGGTGGCCAAAGCAACTTGACATGACACCTGCGGCAAAAACCCATGCCGCCAATAGACTTTAGTTTTTTTAATATTCAGAGAGTAATCAGTAAGGACAAATAAATCATGGGGATTCCAATACGCCAACAAGCCTCGGTCGCACGCTACATTTTGGGTCAAAAAATGCGTGGGATTAAACGTTACCCGCTGGTGCTCATGCTCGAGCCGCTTTTTCGCTGCAACCTGGCCTGCGCCGGGTGCGGCAAAATTGATTACCCGGATGAAATCCTCAACCAGCGGATGAGCAAGGAGGATTGCCTTTCCGCCATCGATGAATGTGGGGCGCCCATCGTTTCCATTGCCGGAGGGGAGCCCCTCGTACACAAGGAAATGCCGGAAATCGTCGAGGGTTAAGTGAAAAAGAAGAAATTCGTTTACCTCTGCACCAATGCCCTCCTATTGCAGCGGAAAATGAAGGATTACAAACCATCGGTTTACCTTACATTTTCTATTCATCTCGATGGCAATCAGCTCCGTCACGACACATCGGTTTGCCAGGAGGGGGTTTTCGACAAAGCGGTTGAGGCCATCCGCATGGCGGTGGACAAAGGCTTCCGGGTCAACGTCAACTGCACCTTGTTTCAGGGCGAGGAGGCGAAAGAGGTGGCTGAATTTTTCGATTACGCGACGAGTCTGGGCGTTGAGGGCATCACGGTTTCTCCCGGTTTCAGCTATGATCATGCTCCCCAACAGGAAGTATTTCTGCAAAGAAGCGCCAGCAAACGGCTCTTCCGCAGGATTTTCGAATTCGGCAAAAGCAAAAAGTGGCCCCTCAACCATTCGACCCTTTATCTTGATTTCTTGGCCGGAAACCAGACCTACCATTGCACCCCCTGGGGCAACCCAACCCGCAACCTCTTCGGCTGGCAAAGGCCCTGCTATCTGCTCGTGGACGAAGGCTACGCCTCCACCTTCAAAAGCCTCATCGAGGAAACCGATTGGGGGAAATATGGAACCGGCAACAACCCCAAATGCGCCAATTGCATGGCCCACTGTGGTTACGAACCCACAGCCGTCAACGACGCTCTGGCCCACCCCTTGAAAGCATTTCAAAAATTTATTCAGGGTCCGGGAACGGATGGCCCCATGGCGCCGGAACTACCCGTCGCCTACGCGGAAGAAAAATCCTCCGCCACTGCGGCGGGACTTCCGGTTGACACGGGAAGCGCACAGGCCAACCACAATGGCTAGGACCACCCCTGGCGCCAATTAGTTAAGAGCAGCCCCGGCCATGATCGCCCCGGCACAGGCATGGGATGTTTTCCTCACCACCCTCGCCGGGTCTTCGGCTCTCATCTGGCTCATCATCCTGTTTTTGCCCTGGAAACCGTGGCGGAACCGCGAAGTTCTCGATGCGGATACGTCTTCCCGGGCCAATGATCTCTCGGAATTGACCGTTCTTATTCCGGCCCGTAATGAAGAATCCGTCATCCCGCAAACGATCCGTTCGGTCCTCAAACAAGGCGGCGGGTTGCGGATAATTTTGGTCGATGACGACTCGACCGATCAAACGGCTCATGCGGCCCGAAAGGCGGGAGGGGAATCGGCAGAAATTCTAAACGGCGCTCCCCTGCCCCCCGGTTGGTCGGGCAAATTGTGGACCCTTGAGCAGGGTTGGCCCGCGGTTAATACGAAAAACTTGATGTTATTGGATGCCGACATCGAACTGGACGAGGGAATCGTCACCGCTTTGTTGAAAAAACAAGAGGAACAAGATCGGCAATTTGTCTCTCTAATGGCTATGCCCTCGATGGCAGGATTTTGGGAGAAACTTTTTATGCCCGCCTTTGTTTATTTTTTCAAATTGCTCTACCCATTCCATTTGGCCAATTCATCCTCCTCCAAACTGGCGGCGGCAGCCGGCGGCTGTATTCTCATGAAAACCGAAGTCCTTAAAACCATTGGCGGGTTTGCGCCGATCAAGGATGCCCTCATTGACGATTGCACGCTTGCCCAAAGAGTCAAAGAAGCCGGTTTTACCACCTGGATCGGTTTGACAAGGTCGATACGAAGCATACGTCCTTATGAGGGCATCGGCGGAATTTGGGACATGGTGGCACGCACCGCTTTTACCCAATTACGCTATTCGCTCATTCTTTTGCTCATTTGCACATTGCTCATGGGTATTGCCTTCGGGGTTCCCGCATTGTTTCCTTATTTGGGTTCTGATTTAGCCGAATATTTTGCCCTTTTCGCCTTTATCGTCATGGTTGTCACCTATTTGCCAATACTCTCCTTCTACCGCAGATCGCCGTTGTGGGCTCTCTGCCTGCCCTTGACGGCAACTCTTTTTCTCGGCATGACCTGGAGTTCCGCCCTTCGTTACTGGAAAGGCGAAAGATCCCGCTGGAAGGAACGCATTTACGAAAAAGTATAAAAAAACGTTATGGTAACTCATCTTGATAAAAACAGCGCAATCGGCCGAAAACGGATTGCCGTTGCCACTTTTCTCCTCGCCATACTGGCCTATCCGGTAGGCGCAAACAGTGCCGAGGGGGAGCCGCGGGCCATTGTCGACAGGTTGCAGAGCACATTGATCGAAGCCATGAAAGGCGGCGCCGCAATCGGTTTCAACGGCCGTTACGAGGTTCTCCAACCTGTGGTTTTGAAAACGCACCGGCTGAAATCAATAGCGCGGGTGGCCATCGGGCGTTACTGGAGAGACCTCAGTGATGAAGAGCAACAAACCTACCTGGAGGTATTTTCCCGTTTGAGCGTTTCCGGTTATGCCTCACGATTTTGGAAATTCCAGGGCGAGCATTTTGAAATCATTTCCGAGAACCCCCTCAAATCCGGTAAAGTAGTCATAAGATCGATTCTCTACCTCAAAGACGACGACACCATAGCCTTTGAATTTGTGCTCAGCGAAGTCGGCGACGAGTGGAAAATCATCAACGTTATCGCCAAAGGGATCAGTGACCTTGCCATCAAACGGGCGGAATACACCAGCATCATGTCCAAGGATGGATTCGAGACCTTGCTCGATAAGATTTCCGAGAGTATCGAAAAACTTGAGAACAAACATATCGAAGAGGAAACCCAGGCTTGAAGCACGGCGCCTTCGGACCCCAATTCAGCTAATCCTTATATCTACCAAATATCGAAAGTTGCCGCTTATACGGTTAATCAGACGCCATGACTCCAAAACACCAAAAAATCGATTACATGCGTGAAAATCAGAAAAGTTCGCCTCCCCGAATAAGGGCCCTCGCCCTGGGGGGATTGGTTCTGATATTTTCCGGATGCGCCACCGCCAAGCAAGGCGGAACCCCCGGAGATCCCTTTGAGAAATTAAATCGATCTTTTCATTCCCTCAATCACAAGCTGGACACCGCCCTGCTCAAACCGGTGGCCGAAACTTATGCCAAAACGCTCCCCAAACCGGTGAGAAAAGGTGTCACCAATTTTTTCAATAACCTGGGCGAAATTAACGTCATCCTTAACGATTTACTGCAGGGAAAATTCGAGGACGGTCTGGACGATTTTGGACGATTTGCGGCCAATTCAACCCTCGGCCTGGGGGGTATCCTGGATGTGGCCACACCCATGGGCCTGCCCCGGCATAAAGAGGACTTCGGGCAAACGCTCGCCGTGTGGGGCTTCGAACAAGGCGCCTACCTGACCCTGCCCATTATGGGCCCCAGTACCATTCGCGACGAACCCGCGCGCCTGGTCTCCTCGGCCACCAATATTTTATTATATGTAAACGAGAGAGCGATCACCTTTCCCCTCGGCATTCTCAACACCATCAATCGGCGGGCAAATCTGATCGACGCCATCAAAGAGGTGGACGATGTCGCGATGGATCGTTATATTTTCGTCCGCGAAGCCTACCTGGGAGATCGAAATTATCTGATTTACGATGGCGACCCGCCACTCGAGGATCTGTTTGAGGATGAGTTCGATTTTGAATTCGAGGAGGAGGAAGATTCCGAGTAATCAGGCCGAAACAGCCTGTTCATGAAATTGCGGGAAAGGATTTCACCCGATCAGCAAATTTACGCCATGGACGGGCTTTTGATTGACCTATGGCGCCACCCTGTTCTTTGTCTCCGGTATGCGATTTAAATATTTATTCCATAAAATTGTAACTATTCCCCTTGTGGGCATACTGCTATTGATGGGTGTTGCTTGCTCCCAAAAAGAAGAGCCCGTCGCGGAAAGCAAACCGGTGGAGGCAACCCCACCACCGGAACCAAAACCAGAAGCCCCCGATACGGCGGAACAAAAAGCCTTGCGCGCGCTGGGCTACCAATTTGGACGGGAAGTCAGTTTGAACGTCGGTTTAACGGAGGTCCAAATGGAGGCGATATTCGAAGGAATGCGCCGACTGGCCGATGGAAAACCGCCCCCCTCAGATTTTGATAAACAAATGGCCGCGGCAAAAGAAATCATGCTGGCTAAAATCGAAACCTATGGAAAAAAACAACAAAAGGAGGCTAATATAATGGCGGGGCCAAATATCGAAGCGGGAATGGCTTATATAGCCGAACTTGAGAAAACGGAAAATTTGCAAAAAACGGCCAGCGGGCTCTACTATAAAACGGTCCGGGAGGGCGACGGCGACTACCCCAAAGAAACCGATACGGTAAAAGTCCACTACCACGGGACCCTCATCGACGGCACCGAGTTCGACAGCTCCTACAGCCGCAATCAACCGGCCACCTTTCCCCTCAACAGGGTCATTGCGGGCTGGACCGAGGGCCTGCAACTGGTACGCCCGGGCGGAGAAATTATGCTCTATATCCCTTCCGATCTAGGCTATGGTAATCAGCCTCGCGGCGGGATTATCAAGGCGGGCGACACTTTGGTTTTCCGAGTGGAACTTCTCGAAATCGTGACCCAGGGAGAAGAACCCCAATAAAACCCAATTTCTGAACGGCGCTGACTAGCCTGCATACGGCAGGCTCATCCCGCCCCCCAAACGATGCCCTCAGGCACAGTTGGAATCGTCACCCGCACCAAGGATCGGCCGCTCATGCTGGGCCGCGCCCTGAAAAGCGTTTTAAGCCAGACATTTGAGGATTGGGCTTTGGTCGTGGTGAACGATGGAGGGGAGCCCGGACCGGTTCATCAGGCGCTCGAACCATTTCGGAGCGCTCTGGCCGATCGTTGCCAATTGATTTCGCTTGAGGCATCCGGCGGCATGGAAGCAGCCTCCAACCGGGCCATCGCCAACCTGCCTTGCAAATACCTCGTCATCCACGACGACGACGACAGTTGGGAGCCTGAATTCCTGCAAGCAACGGTGGAATTCATGGAGGGGGAACGCCCCAAAAACACGAAAGGCGTTATGACTCATTCCCACCTGGTCGAAGAACGGATCGATAACGGGAAAATCCATTTTCTGAAAAAATGCCCGCATAATGACTGGATCCGCGACATCAATTTTTTTGAAATGCTGGCCGACAACTGTTTCCCGCCAATCTCCTTCCTTTTTGCAAGAGACGCCTACGAAAAAGTCGGGCCTTTCAATGAGGAATTGCCGGTTCTGGGGGACTGGGAATTTAATGTCCGGTTTTTGCGGCATTTCGATATAGGAGTGATCCCACAATCCTTGGCCAATTACCACCACCGGCGAAATGACCGGAGCTCCGCCTACGGCAACAGCGTACACGCGCAAAGGGATCGGCTCAAATATTACGACAATCAATTGCGCAACCGGTGGCTGCGGGAGGACCTCGAAGCGGGCCGATTCGGTTTGGGCGCAGCCGCGGGACTGGCCCGGTCTCAATGGAAAATTCGCCGTCTGCTGAAGAAGAGCCAGCGAAGCATCTGGAGCCGCCTGTTCAATACCTAACGGCGAGCAACTCTACCACGAGCGTCAAACACGCCCGCAACTCCATCGACCAGCTGATGGACCAGCCCAGCTGCTCCAAATCCAGAAGCCCGACAACACCAACGAAATCCTCGCCCAAGCCCACCAGCTCACCCGGCCCGTCAGAAAAAGAAACCCCAAGCAAGGCGCCGGCCAACTCAACCTCTTTTTATAACCTGTGCAACCCCCTTGCATCACCTGGGCACCACACCCGCATCGCCCAAGCAAGATGCTCAGACCTCATTGTATTGGGCAACTCGACATGCACCAAAACAATGCGTCAACGCATTAAATTAAAATTTTATGCAGCGTTTTTGTACCATTTTAGGCAGCGTCCACGCATCATTAAAAAATTGGCGTTTAATAACGGAAAATCGATTCAGCCTCTTCTCCGCCAAAGAATTACAAACTCACTTGCAAAAATTAGGAAAAATTTTATCGTACCCAATGAAGGGCTGCGTAGACGCTGCCTACAATATGATATGCAGACAGAGAGTATCCAACCTATAAATACAGATCGATTGATCCTCCACTGCTTGAGTGTTGAATTTCTACGCAATTTATCTGAGGGCGGAATTGCGAGCGCTCGGCGACTTGTCGATTATTCTGTTCCGGTCGATTGTTCGCTTCTGGGCCATCGGCAGATTGATCGGAGGCTGAAAATGATAGATGCCGATCCGTCGCAGCATCCATGGATGTATCGGGCCATCGTAAGAAAAGATGACAAGCAGATGATTGGATTCATTAGCTTTCACCACAAAGCACCGGATCCAGATCTCTCGGAATATGCTGATCTGGGAGCGGAACTTGGCTATACAATCGAGCAAGAATATCGGCGAAAGGGATACGCAAAGAAAAGCGCGATCGGGATGATGGGTTGGGCAAACCGTGAGTTTGGCGTTCGAGACTTCGTTTTGACCATTAGCCCCGAAAATCATCCTTCACTGAAAATGGCGGAATCTATGAATTTTGAGAACGTTGGCGAATGGGATGATCCGATTGACGGACTAGAGTTCGTAATGAAAGCTAAGATTGATCAAATCCTGAAAACGAAGAAAGCATATCAAGACGCTTCAAGCAACTCCGCTTCGCGCCGCGCCTAAGCTGAAACGTTCGATGAAATGGATACGAAAATTGAGGAACACCAGAAAAGCGACAGTGTCAGGGCGCTCGCTGTGGTGTGTTGATCCGCCTGGAAAAAAGTTTCACGGCACGATCGAAATCGAGCGTCGAGACGGTTGCATGTACTACGTCTGGCGACTACAAGACGATCAGGGAGAATTTCTTGCGCAAGTTGGGCAATCGGTTTCGTTTTGCGTGATACCAGACGGCCAAGACCCTTTTGAATATACTTTATCACATGCGATCGAAGGCCTTCGGCGTTATCGAATTGGTCGAAAACGGTCGTTTGATGTTGTGCATACTGAATGGAAGAAGGATCATCGAACCAGTCGTCTCAGGTAACGCGATAAATCGTGCACCTGGACTTAAACGTTAACGCCCCTCGTCCATCTCACGCATCCTCCATGCAAAAAGTGCCAAACCTCATTGCAAAACACTGAGTATCGATAAAGAAAGAGTGCCAAACCCGATGCGAACCGCTTAAAAAAGGCTTCCGAGGGCCAAACTCGATTTTTTCCGGCTGAAAACTCGTAAACTCTTGATGAGTAACTCTATTTCTCCCTATTTCCCCAAAGCCCATTGCCCATTGCAAACATCACTCAGATAGAAACGATACGCGACTATAAAAGCTTCCGCTCGCGGCGATTGTGAGCCCAGAGGGGCGTCATCGATTTCAATAAAGAAACGGATTTGCGGTATCTGCCGGATACGGGCAAGACTTTCCCCAATCCGTTTAAAAACTTTTCATATTGGCTTTCCAGAGAATCCGCCTGCATGGCCTCGATGGTTGACTGCGCTTTTTCAACAAAATGCATTTTGCGCTCATCTGCCCATTCGCTGGCCGCGCAGAGGTTTTTCACCAGGTTCTCGACATCGCCAGGTCGATAAAGCAGATCAGGGTTGATTCGACCAAGAAAGTCCCGGCCCCCGTAATAGTCGGGATAAAGGGGAACGACACCGCAGGCGAGCGCTTCCAGCAAGGCAATGGGAAGCCCTTCGTAATCGCTGAAAAATACCATGAACTTCCAACGGCTGATGGTTTTCCAGTAATCTTCGCCTTCTTGCCAACCGTGAAAAAGCACATTTTCCCTTCCGGCCAACGCTTCCCGCAGCCAGTCTTCATCCGGTCCCGCGCCTAGAATTTCAAATGTCGCGCCCGGCAATTTTTGGTCCAGCAGATCGAGAAACGCGGGGATGCGATCGACCCTTTTTTGTTTCTTCACCAAACGCCCGGCAAAACCGATTATTGTCTTCTCGCGCGTTTGACGGTCCTGCTCGCCAATCCATGGGGGCGCTTCCAATATATGGGGAAAATAGGCGAAACGGGATTCGTCCCAACGAGGAAGGATTTGTCGGGCCCTCTGCATCATCTCCTCGTTCACAAAAATGAATCCGTCGGCGAAACGGGCATAATAACGGACAAATTTCTCCACCCGAGGATAGCTGGAATGGAAAAATCCGATGCGGAATTCCGCCGGGTCCAGGTCGGCCAAAAAATCAAGCCCCCAGCAATTGTGATAGAGGGACACTTGGA
The DNA here is from genome assembly GCA_021772555.1 of Opitutales bacterium. GTDB lineage: Bacteria > Verrucomicrobiota > Verrucomicrobiia > Opitutales > UBA2987 > JAJFLU01. Next base: position 18,816 of record JAJFLT010000195.1, read on the forward strand.
CGGAAAGGCGGTCCCCAACCAGGCTCCCATACAACCGTCTTAAACCACCTACGGTCTCATTGGGCGATCCATTCAGGCAATATTGCCGATCCGAGTCTTTTTTATCGCCCTTGAGAAAGGAAACAAAGCGGCTGTCTTCTCCACTTTCCCGCAAATGTGAACGCATAACCGCTTCCATACCGCCGCCGCAATGAAGCCGTTTGGCATGGTGTAAATACCGGATCGATTCTTTCGTTTGTCTAATCCCACCCATCAATTGTCACAAAAAAATTGTGTTACAATTGGCCTAAATACCAAATATCGACAAGGGATAAATGAAGTGGAAAATCCGAAAAAAATCTCAAATTAAGACAAAAACCGTTATTCGCCGAACTTCCGCACAAATACAATCAACGCGGTGATCTCTTCATCGGTCAATTTTTCCGCAAAGGGCTTCATTTTTGTTTTTCCGTCAATCTTCATACCCTCTTTGATGTTTTTATGCATCGTCTCCTCTTCCATAGCTTCTTGGTAGTCCGCATCGGTAAAGTCTTTGGCTTTGGCCATTTTGCCCGCCTTGGTGTTGCCGCGGCCGTCTTTTCCGTGGCATTTCTGGCAATTTTTGCTCCATAACAGGGTGACATTACCGACCTGACCCGGTAGAGACAATTGGGCGGTAAAGAAAAGTAGGGCTGCTGCGATAGCGAAGGTTTTGGTAGAATTTTTCATGGTTTTATTCTAATCTTGTTATGGATGGGTGACAAATGGGACGATACATTTGCGGGGATTGAATGAAAGCTTAAAATCGGTATTGCAAGCCGGAGTAAACCAAATGGGCGTCGTAGTTGTTGTTCCCCCCGGAGGTTTCATCCCTGTTGCTGAAGAATCCATAGCGAAGGGTAATGCGCATGTTTTCGCTCATTCTGCGGTTGAGGGTAACGGTAAACCTGTGTTCCCTGGCACCCGCCCCGTAGGGTAGGCCCACGGTTGAATTATCGGCCCGGTAATGATTGTAATAGACCTGCACGTCGGTCTTTTCATTGAGGACCACACCCGCGTTTAAATCTATATTCCAGTAATCGTTATTGGTGGGGAGCACGAGATTGGTGGCAGCGCCGACGAACTGGCCGGTTCCCGTTTGCAACTCGTCCATCGTATAATTGATTGAGCCTCGCACATAAACGCTGGACAGGGGGTTCCAGGTAACGGTCTCGCTGAAAATGTGCCGGGTTTGCTCCGCGCTCTGGATTTTATCAAATTCCAGACCGGTGGAAACATAGGTTTCCGCTATTTGATAATCGTAGCGGCCGACCAAAGTGACTTTTGCATCGGGCCGCCAGGTGGCCCTTATATTCAAGTCGTGAGTAGAGAAATCGAGAGTCTGCACAAAGGCGGGAAATCCCAAGGTGTTATCCACTCGATGGTCGAAATTATTGTCGCGTTTTTTGTAGTAATACCGGGCCGATGCATTGAAATTGGATTTTGGATACCAATTGATGCCGCTCGTGTATTTTTGCGTATTGCGGGTAAAATCGGTCTCACGATCCAGTTCAATGAAATTGGCATGATTATCGATTTCTCTTTCCGTCAGGAAGCCGTCGCCCCGATTCAAATCGGCCCGCGCAAACAGAACCAGATTTTCTTTGCCGGTATAGCGAGCCTCCAGTTTAACGGAAATTTCATCCCAGGATTTATCGCTCATTACACTGAGATTGTCCTCCGTCGGAAGGTCTATGAAATTCGTTTCCAGAAATTCCGAAGCAACATTCAAATCCTGTTTCTCGAACCGGAATGCGGATATCAGGTGAAGATTCTTTTTGTGGGTGGACATGAAATTCAGGTTCACCACGTACTGCTCCATTTCCGAATTTCCAACCAGATCGAGGAATCCCGGATCATGGCTTTGGGTTTGGAAAAAGGGATCGAAAACGACATCGAAATCGGAACCGATGATCCTGTCGCCCATAAAATCGGCATCCAGTGTGGTGGCTGAAAAACCCGTCGTTACGAGAAGATTTTCCCGCAGTTGGGTGGAGGCAAAAGCGTGCACGCTGAACACGTCGGAATCCGTCGTTTCACTGTGCGTTACATAGCGGTCGGAATTCTCGCCCGGCGTCCTCCTCATATTGCGGGAATCGGTGAACTCGGTCGTTTCCCATCGCAGGCCCACCTCCAGGTCCGTTTTCCCAATCGTGTGGCTCAGGTCCAATTCGAATAAATTCGTTTCCTCATCGATATTGAGAAAAGAGGGAACGATATGCCTGCGGCCAAAACCGCCCGTAAAACCGGTGTCGCCCCACGACAATGAATCTTTTTTACCTTCTCGAAAACGGTGGGTATATTTAAAAGTGACCTCGGGAACATCCGGCATGTTGAGACCGGC
>JAJFLT010000196.1 GCA_021772555.1 Opitutales bacterium
TAAGGATGAATTTTCCGTTAACCTTAAACTGCCCGACCTGTGGCAGCAGGAGGCCTTGAGGGCCTTGCAAAACGGATTCGACGTGATAGTCGATGCTCCCACCGGAGCGGGAAAAACTTATATTTTCGAAATGCTGGTCGAAGCCGGATTGACAGGTAAAAGCGTTTACACGGTACCGACCCGGGCTTTGGCCAATGATAAATTGCTGGAGTGGCGAAACAAAAACTGGAACGTCGGCATAGTGACCGGAGATATTTATGAAAATCTCGAGGCATCAGTTGCGGTAGCCACCCTGGAAACCCAAAAGCGGCGTTTTTTGCATGGCCGGGGGCCCAACTTGCTCGTCATTGATGAGTATCAAATGCTGGCGGATTCGACGAGGGGCGTGAATTATGAACTCATTATCGCAACAGCCCCTTCCGACACTCAAATGCTCTTGCTCAGCGGTTCCGTGGCCAACCCTAAAATTGTGGTGCGATGGCTGGAAAAGCTGGGCCGGAAAGTGAAATTGATCTCCACCCCGGATCGACCCGTGCCCCAAGAAGAAGTCTTTTTAGAAGCACTTAAAGAACGAATCCCTGATTCCATTAGCGGATATTGGCCCAAGATGATTGCCAAAGCCCTCAAGGCCGGATTCGGGCCCATACTTGCCTTTGCCCCCAAGCGACAGGCCAGTGAGGATTTTGCCCACAAGGTCTCGGCTCAATTGCCCGTTTTGGAACCCCTCCAGTTGACTGTGGAACAAAAAAAACTGGCCGGAAAAAAATTGGCTGGTCTTTTAAAAAACAGGATCGCCTACCATCACTCCGGTCTGAGTTATCGTCAAAGGGCCGGGATCGTCGAACCGCTGGCCAAGGCTGGACAACTCCGATTGGTGGTGGCCACGACCGGGCTGGGCGCAGGCATCAATTTTTCCATGCGGTCCGTTCTGGTCACCGACCGGGAATATCGGGCCGGGCACTACAGCCATCTGGTACGTCCAGATGAACTATTGCAGATGTTCGGTCGGGCCGGACGGCGAGGACAGGACAAAAAGGGCTATATCCTGGTCGCGCCGGGCAAACCGCGCCTCAACGAGGGGCAGCCATTACTCGTGAGAAGACCCGCAGGCCTGGAATGGCCAACGTTTATTGCGGCCATGCAGGCGGCCATCGAAAAAGGCAATAATCCCATTTCTGCGGCGGAAAACCTGGGGCGTCGATTATTTACGGAAAAACCAGTATCTCTGGGATTAGAAATATTTACATCACCCAATAATACCGACTCCTCTATTTCCGAAGAACCAGAGAAGGGCCGGCCACCTTCCACCGCCCGGACCGAAATCATGAATTTCAAAGGTCAATGGGAGCGCCGGAGGGCACCAGTTACAAGACGTCTGGGGGAATCCTATGTTTTTAAGCAGGAACAATGGCAGCCAGCCCAACAGACCCACTTGCCTATGCTGCATCTAAAAGTCGGCAGAATGAGCAAATGGCCCCAGGGCGAGATATTTCATTATGGGCGAGAAGTATCCCTGGCCCGATTGGGAAGAACACCTGAGGAGGGCGACCTGGTGATTACCAAATGGCTGCATCGGGAATTGAAAAACTTTTTTAAGAAGAACAAAGGGAAGAAAGAAAAAGTCATCACCACGGGATGGACCCTGGAACGTCTGGAGGGGGATATTTTTCCGCTCCTTCCTCAACTGACTCAAGGTGGAGCGCCGCACCAGCTTCTCGACCGCAACGGTGTCATCTATGTTTCTCTCGATTATGCCGAAGCGGAAATACTGGCAGTTGTCGATTCCGACGGTAAGGCGCTTCTCAATCCACCGGTCAGGGTTCAAAAAGTCTCTTCCGATTTTTCTTTTCGCGATGAAATGGAGCATGTTCCCGAAAACGAAAATTATTCCACACCGGCAAAAGCCTGGCAACGGCTCGGTCTGGTCAACGAATTTGGCAAACCGACGCGTCGAGGAATCATTTTCAGTTTTTTCAATAATGGAGAGGGCCTGGCCGTGGCGGCGGCCCTGGAAGAAGCGGATTACGAAATCGATGAATTGGTCAACGATCTGGCCAACCTGAGGGCCGGGCATCGATTTGAAAACTATGAAACCTACAGCGGACGCTTGGGCAGAATATGCCGCCACGCCTGCCGGGGCGCTTCCTGTCCCGGTTACCTCGACCGTGGGGTACCGCCGGATTACGGTGACGGGGCGGCCGAAATCATCGCCGAGGTTTCTGAAAAATCGAATTCCTGGTTGAAGCTGGCAAAGGATGATTTGCTGGCGGGTGACATCGAAAGGGCCCGGCTCGAATGGCGTAGCCTGCTCAACCAGATCGCTCATGCCCCTTCTTATGATTGGGATCGCTGGACCGACCTGCAAGCAGCCGCGCAGAATATCTTGGGCGCTTTCAAACCGCAACTTCTCTACAGGGATCTACCCGAATTGACTTTGAAACAACGGCGCCGATGCCATCATCAGTTGCAATAGACCCGAAATTTGAAATGAACCGAAATTACCTGGTCGCTTCCTTCTACAAATTTGTGCCGCTCCATGATTTCAAGAGCCTGCGGGATCCGCTTCGTTCGGCCTGTCGGCAAAACCAGTTAAAGGGGTCTATCTTGCTGGCTGAGGAGGGAATCAACGGAATGATAGCCGGTCAGCCCGATTACGTAAAATCGGTTCTCGATTTTTTACGCTCGATACAAGGCCTGAGCGACCTCACCCATTGCCAATCGCAAACCGATGAAATGCCATTCAAACGAATGAAGGTGCGCCTGAAAGAGGAAATCGTTCCTTTGAGAACCGGCAGGGTAAATGCGCACCTGAAAACAGGAAAATTTATTGAACCTGAAGATTGGAATGCGATTTTGAGGAATCCCGAGATCAAAGTGGTGGATGCGCGCAACGATTATGAAATCGGTATCGGAACCTTTGCGGGGGCGGAAAATCCCAACACCGGGCACTTCAATCAATTTCCCGAGTATGCGGCCAAAAATCTCCAATCGGAAGTTCACAAAAAAGTGGCCATGTTCTGCACCGGAGGCATTCGCTGTGAAAAGGCTTCAGCCTATCTGTTGCAAAACGGATTTGAGGAGGTTTTTCAATTGAAAGGTGGCATCCTCAATTATTTACAAAAAATACCATCCGCAAAAAGTCTTTGGCAAGGCGAGTGCTTTGTATTCGATGGACGGGTATCGGTCGGCCAAAACCTGATAACGGGTTCTTATCAATCCTGCAAATCCTGCGGGC
>JAJFLT010000197.1 GCA_021772555.1 Opitutales bacterium
TGCCTCGGGCCTACCATTTTTTTGCGTTCACCTCCTTGAGCACACGGTTCTCCAGTATCTGCTCGGCTACTATCTTCTTAAGCTGCGTTTCGTTGGCATGGCTTGTTAAGGAATTTAGTGTATTCTACAAGGAAGGAATGGATTGGCTGAGGAATTTTTCGGGAAGGCACCGCTAATCGGGTCCCCGGAACGGCCTGAAGATGCCAGTCCTGGGTCTTACTCCACACCATCCAGCCGCGGGTCCCGATATGGCGGTTCCGACTAGACATGGCCTTGAGGTTCGCAATGAAGAACAATCCAGGTTTTGCACATGCCGGGAATTCCTTGTTCGTGCAGCCAATGGTTAGTCAGGGCCTGTGGTCTTCCGGCCTTTCCCCACTCAAACAAACTTTGTCTGGTCCAAAAAACTATAGATTTAGAGACAATAATCTTAATACTGCTAATCCCAGTGTTTATGCGGTGTCGCATTTCACGAAAACAGGGGTGGTTTTATAGACACATGAAAACGAAGAAAATAGTTATATATTTGAGGGTTTCGACCGGAAACCAGAATACGACCAGTCAGGATAAAGTCATTAAGGAATACTGCGAAAGGCGCGGCTGGAAGCATGTGCAGGCCTATGAGGATAAAATCAACGGTGCCAAGCATACACGGCCTGCCAAATGGCCCAGCAATGCCGCGGGCGGCTGCCCCGGGGACTCATCATCCACTCCGATCAAGGCGTCCAGTATGCCTCCGGGCGGTTCCGCAACGAACTGCAAAAACATTACTGCCTGCAAAGCATGAGCCGCCGGGGCAACTGTTATGACAACGCCAAAAGCGAATCATTTTTCTCCACCCTGAAAATGGAATGCGTTTACCGCACCAGCTACTGCACCCGGGCCGATGCCAGAAACGACATCTTCGAGTGGATGGAGAGCTTATATAACCTCAAAAGGAGGCACTCGGCACTGGCATATCGTTCCCCCATTGACTTTGAATTAATGTCCAACTAACAACTCAAACTCTCGTCTTACAAGTGTCTACATTTCCTGCGTAAGCCCAGTTAAACCTCTGTGCTTCCCAAAGTTTACCTTAATGGTTTTGGCTTGATTTATGGGGATGATGGGTATATAGTAATTGGTTGCTCCAGATTTTCTGGAGTTGTGGATGGTATCGCGCCCAACAACCTTACCTTGGTGATAGCATGGATCCGGTTCCTCCAAATTTGGGGAATGGCCAATCAAGAACGGGGTATTCTTTTTCCCCGGCCCGGTTTGGATTGTTATTTTACCGACTGCTTTCCCAAAGATTTGGGTATTTTTCGAACGGGACTCTCGTATCTGTGGGGCTCTTTTGCCGTTTTCCAGCCCGAGTAATTTTAACAAACGGTTTTCCTTGAAGCAAAATATAAAACTGCGATTTATCGATTTAACAACCTAGCGCCAATAAACAATGAAAAAATTCTTAACGTTTTTTGCTTTCTTTCTTATTGCCATTTCTCTGAGCATCGCAACTCCCCCGGAAGCCAACGACGACTCGGCCGATGTGCCCGAGGGCGGAAGCATTTCGACCTTGGATACCGAGGCTACCAGCCTGTTGGCCAACGACACCGATGCAGAAGAGGACCCCTTGACGGTGAACATCTCCCCGGTGAGCGGGCCAAGCCACGGATCTGTTCTTCTCTCTGCCAACGGCGAATTTACCTACACACATGATGGCAGCGAAACCGTCACCGACAGCTTCGTCTATGGAATCGATGATGGAGTGCTCACTTCCACAGACACCGCAACGGTGGACATCACAGTTACCCCTTTGAATGATGCTCCAATTGCCGGAGATGATGCGGTGTCGGTTGCAGAGGGAGGCTCGATATAAAGTCTGACCTCAGGTTCCACCAGCTTGCTATGGAACGACTCCGATGCTGAAGGCGATCCGTTGATAGTGAACATATTTCCCGTGAACGGGCCGGTTTATGGTGACTTGACCCTGGCCGCTGATGGCTCGTTTACCTACAATCACGACGGGAGCGAAACGACGTCAGACAGCTTCGAATACGAAGTGAGCGACGGGATTGATTTTACAACGGCGAGGGTGGATATCTCTATCACTCCCGAGAATGATACCCCGTCAGCCGAGGATGATTTTGCGGATGTTGCCGAAGGCGGTTCGATTACGGACCTTGAAAATGGAGCCACCAGCTTGCTGGCAAACGATTTTGATGAAGAAGGTGATTTCTTGACAATCAATATAACACCCTTAAGCGGCCCGAATCATGGTATGTTAATTTTGTCTCCGGGCGGTACATTTACTTACACCCACGATGGGTCAACCGCCGCCACCGACAGTTTTGAATACGAAATCGACGATGGCACCAATACCTCGGTAGCTACGGTATTCATTACCAATTTATCGACCCCGATAACCATTCCGGACACTGCCCTGGAGGGAGCCATCCGCGATGAGTTGGGCATTCCCACGGACCCGCTTACCGTAGGGGATTTGAGGATCTTGACCTTTTTGGATGCCGCCGATCAAGGTATTACCGACCTTACCGGTCTGGAAGCCGCTCATAACCTTGTCATACTGAATTTGTCGGGGAATCAGATAAGCGACTTGCACTCCTTGAATGGGCTAACGGCCTTGACCGAACTCGATCTCGGGGTCAACCAGATTGTCGATTTGAACCCACTAGATGGATTGGGCAACTTGACCAACCTCTACCTCAATTCCAACCTCATAATTGATGTCAAACCGCTGGAGGGCCTGACAGGATTACAAAGGCTTTTACTGAATGGAAACAATATATTTTCCATCAATACCCTGGCCGGTCTAACCAACCCGGTTGAAATAAATGTCGAAGATAATTTCCTCGATCTCCGGGGCGGTTCAGAAGCACTCGATGTTATCGATCAACTCCTCGCCGTCGACGGAAGTGCGATTGTTTATGAGGCGCAAAGAGACCCATTTGCAAATTTGGACTTTCTCGACCCACTCGTAAATGAACTGGATCCAGCGCTTTGGGAATTTGGCACTAACAGCGAAAACCCAGGCCTATTCGATTTGGTGGAAACCCCTAGTGGTTTATCATTTATACAAAGTGGCCCCAGGGATAATCCCCCGGATAATTTGGTGACCAAGCAATTGAACGGCTCCGCCCCATTCGACAGCGACTGGAGTGCGGCAGTGGATGTCTATTTGGGAAATGTCGATTTCTCCGAGATTGGCGAGCGGATCGGGATGCAATTTTTTCTATCTAACAATGCCAATTCGGACATTCTTTGGTATTCGGTTGGTGTGATCGCCAATGATGACGGATTTGGCAGCCCCGTTCTCGGGCAGCGGATCGATGTCGGGAATATCAGCAGCCTATTCGGTTTTCTGGGGTTTGACGGTGTCCATGGATTACGCCGGGCGGCCTCTGGAGATTATTTCACGCTCTATCTCTTCTGGGTTACCGAGAGCCAGACCTTGATAACTGCCTATGAGGTTGACGGAGTCTTTTCCGAGGCTCTTTCGCTTAATTTGGGATCGCTATGGGCTATGGGGCCCGGAGATACATTTACTCTGAACTTATCCGGCCTTACCCAGACCAACATCGAAGTGGGTCCGGAAACACTCTTTTACAATAATTTCCAGGCTGGCGGATTGAATATCAACCCGACCGGTTCCGTAACGGTCAATTTTGATCCGGGCAGCAGCGATTTCCGCGAAGGGATGCAATGGCGTGTCAACGGGCAGGACTGGTTGCCCAGCGGAGCGACGGTTTTTGGAATCGATGCGGACGAGGCCTTGATCGAGTATCTGCCGGTGCTCGGTTTCGAGCAGCTGCCGGCGGATCTCATTTATGTCGATGAAAATGTGGATAATACCGTTGATCGTCCAATCTTCGCCCTGGCCGGAACCTTTGGGGCCTTCGACTCGAACTACGCTTTTCCCGAATTCAAGGGCGTGACTTCGCAAGCAATGCCATCAAGGGTAAACCCGGATGGAAACGGCGGCATCCTGATCAGTCTTGGCAACCCCCACAATGTGGACGGAGTACGCACTGGACCCTTGGTTCGTCTTGACGATAGCGATGGTTCCGTTGATCCGAACTTCAATTTCGGCCCGCAACTAACTTCCACCAATGCGACCGCCGTGCAGGACGATGGCAATATACTGGTGGCCGGATCGATCGGGATCGACCGGGGCGGTTTCCCAAATCGCGTCCTTCGGGTTTTCCCCGACGGCTCTCCAGACGATTCATTTAATGCACCTTCATTTATTGGCAGCGGCATTCGCATGCTTACGATGCAGCCCGACGGCAAGGTCCTGGTAGGAGGATTATTTACGGAGGTTGACGGTTTGCCAGTGAGTGGCCTGGTGCGTTTGAACAGCGACGGTTCTTTCGACGAGAGTTTCCACATCCCCGCCTTCGAACCGGGTTTCACTTTGCCCAACCCGAATTATCCTTTCATTGGCATTTGGGCGCCGATTGTTTTGGATTCAATGGGAAACATCTATATCGGGGGCAATTTTGGAGCAGTCGATGGAGAGCCCCGCGAAGGCTTCGCCCGCCTCGATCCAAACGGCTTTGTCGATGTCGATTATAGTCCAGCGGGTTATTCTCTGATTCATAATCATGGTATTCGGGGGCTGGGTCTGCAATTAGATGGAGGTGCTGTTGTTGGTGGGAATTTTCTGACCGATGCTGAAGCCGAGGCTGTTTTGCTGCGTTTTGACGCCAACGGGGATGTCGATGCCGGTTTCAACCTGGTGCAGCCGGCTGCCGTTGGCTTTACATCCCTGGTGCGCAATCTGGTTGTGCTAGGGGACGACAGTGTGGTGGCGGTGGAAAATACCGTATTTCGAGTAGGAGTGAACGGAACGCTGGATGCGACCTTTTCGCAACCGGTATTTACCAGTTCAGATCCCGATAATTTACCCGGCAGAGCCTTCTGGCTGGACCTCTTGCCCGATGGCAGGTTGGTGGTGGGGGGTGGCAATTTTCTTGCTGATGTTGACGG
>JAJFLT010000198.1 GCA_021772555.1 Opitutales bacterium
CAATGTGGGCAAATCGTCCATTTGCAACCGGCTCTTTAAATCCGACCGCCTGGTGGTTACGGAGGTGCCCGGCACCACTCGTGATTCGGTTTCCCTGGACCTGGATTATCGAAGTAAAGACGGTGACCTCTGGCCCTTTCGCCTGATGGATACGGCGGGGGTGCGCAAACGTGGAAAAATGAGTTCATCGGTGGAATTTTTCTCCGCCTTGCGCTCCGAGGGTGCGATGGGGCAGGCGGATGTGGTTTTTCTTGTCCTCGACGCATTGAGCGGCGTGACCAAACAGGACAAGTCACTTGCCGGACACATCGTCAGGTCGGGAAAAACCCTGGCCGTGGTGGTCAACAAATGGGACCTGGCCCTGGAATCGTTTCGGCAGGGATCCATCAAAGGCTACGAAAACGAAAAGGATTTTCGCAAACAATACGGAGAGGCCATATACAAGGAATTGTTCTTTTTGCCGGACAGCCCGATTGTTTACGTCTCGGCCTTGGAAGGCTTCGCCATTAGCAAAATCCTCCATTGTGCCAAGGAGTTGGACGGGATTCAATCGACCCAGCTTTCCACCCCCAAGGTCAACCGCCTGATCACCGGCATGATCGAAAGACAACGTCCACCCATCATCAAGGGTAAGCGTTTTAAAATTTATTACGCGGTGCAAACTGGATCGCGCCCTTTTCAAATCCGGTTGTTCTGCAATCAGGCGGCCAATCTAGACGATCGCTACCGCCGTTATCTGGAAAAAGGTTTCCATGCGGAATTCGACCTCAAAGGTTGTCCGGTGCGTTTCCAGTTGGTGGGAAAACCGAAACGATCCAAGGATTTTTACTCGCCTCAGGCGGATAAGGATAAGAAAGATTTTAAGCGGAAGGGTTAATTTTTGCGCATGGAAGTTGCGAGAGCAGTCTTTATGGGCTCCGAGTCCATCGCCCTTCCCATGTTGGAGGATCTGGTTTGCGGCCAGAGTGGAAAAGTCCTTCTGACGGGCGTTTTCACAGGGGCGGACAAGCCCTCTGGTCGCGGTTTAAAGCTGAAACCGAATCCCATTAAAATTTGGGCCCAGGAACAAGGTATTGCCATTCGGCAACCCGAGAGAATTGACCCATCCGATGTAGAATGGCTGAAAAATGTTGGATGCGATCTTTTGCTGGTGATGTCCTACGGGCACATTTTGAAGCAGGATGTTCTGGATTTGCCGCCACTGGGTGCATTGAACCTGCACACCTCGCTCCTGCCCGCCTACCGCGGCCCCGCCCCCATCGAAGCCGCCATTGCCAATGGTGAAAAAGAATCGGGCGTAACCCTTATGGAGATGGTTCCCAAAGTGGATGCCGGTTCCATCCTCGATTGTGAAAAAGTTCCCATCTGTTCGTGGGACACCTCCGCCGACCTGCGGGAAAAACTGGGCCTGGCCTGTGTGCCCCTCATCCGTAGGTGCCTGCCCGCCATTTTGAAAGGCGAGGCGGTGTCACAGGAACAGGATTCAGCGCGGGCATCCTTCACGCGGCTATTGGGAAAAAGCGACGGTTGCCTCGATTTCGGTAAATCGGCGGTGGAACTGACCGACCGCATACGGGCCTTACTGCCCTGGCCGGGTTGCTACTTTGAACACCAGGGGATGCGTATTAAAGTAGGTCGGGCTGATGTGGTTGAGGGAATCATAGGTGGCAAACCGGGTGAAGTTTTGGAGGCCGGAGGCAAAACCCTGGCAGTCTCGACCGGAAAAAGCGTTTTGCGGTTTTTGGCATTGCAACGACCGGGTGGAAAGATGCTTCCGGTGGACGATTTTCTGAGAGGATTTCCCATTCCGGCCAAAACCGTGCTTAGCGGTGGAGAGATGTCAGCCCTGAGTTCCTCGAAACCCTTCCCGAAACGCAAAAAGTAGGTTTCTAATCCGACGAATCATTTGACAATCACAGACAGAGAAAGTTTACCTTTAAAAAGGTTTTCAAGAGCAGTCTTATGTTCAGTGCCAAAAGAATAATTTTAATTTTTATCCTGCCTCTGGCAGGGATGCTTGTTTTAGTTCATCCGGCTCATTCGGCATTGCTGAAAAGCTCTCCCAAAACCATCGATAACAGTAAGGTCGAGTTGGCCAACATGAAGGAGGATGTATCCGTCCTGCGGCAACAGGTGGCCCGGTTGAATCTGGAATTGGAAAGGCTTTCGAGGGAAAATCGGGAACTGAGAACTTTGCTTCGGACCCGTCTGGAGGAACAGAAAAAAAGCCTCTCACGATATGCCACCGCAGTCGAACTGAGCAACCGGATGGCCACCGTCAGCCAGGAATTGAACGCCCGTCTGGATGCGGAAAAGTCCGATATTATCCGCGAAGTGAGCGGCCAGATGGAACGATTGGCCAACCAAACCCAGGAAGCTATGAAAGCCTTGGCGGAATCGGTGGCGGCGAAACCGGAAATCAATGTTGCCCGGTCCTTTTCCGAGGATTATCCGAAAGAAGGGGTTGCCTATACGGTGGAAACCGGAGACACCTTATCGGCCATCGCACAAAAATTTCATTCCACGGTGGCTGATATCCAGAATGCCAACAAAATCGCCAATCCCAAAGAATTGAGGGCGGGCCAAACGATCTTCGTGCCCCAATCGGGAAATTAAAGAAAAGAGAATTTTTTATTTTTTTATGGCAGCGACAAAAAAACGTTTGGGCCGGGGGCTGGGCAGCCTGATTTCCGGAGGTGTGACCCGGTCCGTCCCGGGAGCTAAAAAAGCGACAAAAAAAACTGCCGGAAAAAGCGGTTCCGCCAAAGGCGGCGCTAAAACCCGTAAGAAAAATCCGAAGGCTGCCAAAAAACCGCCCACGGCCGGCCAAAGTCTTTCCACGGGAGGCGAATTCAGAGAGATCTCCATAGATCGCATTACCCCCAATCCGTATCAGCCAAGGCGTGAAATCGCCGCCGGCCAGGTGGGGGAATTAGCCGAGAGTATTCGCTCTGAAGGCCTCTTGCAGCCGATTGTGGTGCGGGAGGTCGACGGCGAATTTCAGATTATCGCTGGGGAGCGCCGTTTTCGGGCCTGCCAAAAGTTGAAGTTGAAAAAAATTCCCGCCCGGGTGGTGGTGGCCAGCGATGCTTCCAGCGCTGCCATGTCCTTGATCGAGAATTTGCAGCGCGAGGGGCTCAACCCGATTGAGGAGGCACGCGGTTATGCCAGCCTCATACGGGACTTCGACCTGACCCAGGAGGGCGTTTCCGAGCGTGTTGGCAAAGGCCGGGCGACGGTCGCCAATTCCCTCCGTCTGTTGCAACTGGAAGGGGAAATCCAGGGCTACCTGAGCAAAGGCCTCTTATCCGTCGGGCACGCCAAAGTTCTGCTCGGAATCGAGGACGACGGCCAGCGATTGCTCATAGCGCGCCGCATTATTGAGGCCGGACTTAGTGTGCGCGAGCTGGAGCGTGTGGCCCGTCGTTACCGCGAGGGGAAAAACCTGACCGGTTCCAAGCAGAGACCGGCCTCGGAATCCACAGCCATAAAGGCGGTGGAAAACCAACTGGAACTTCGTTTCAACACCAAGGTCAAAGTCCGTCATACGCCAAAAAAAGGGCGTATCGTGATCGAGTATTACGGCAATGACGACTTGCAACGGATTTTGGAAAAACTGGGCGTCAACGCCTGATATTCGATTGCCATCACGCTAATAACCAAGTTCCAGTCATTAATATCTTGATTCTTGCCATCATATTTGCATTTTCGCCTCTCCGCCTTTCATAGATAATCGATCCACCCAAACCGGATAAAAAAAATGGGCTCCATCCTTTCAGCATTTTTCACACTCCTCTTAATATTGGTCAGCTTGGTTCTGATTTTTCTGGTTCTTTTGCAAAGGGCCAACACCAACGCAGGATTGGGCACGGCTTTTGGCGGAGGTCTGGCGGAGTCCACCTTCGGGGCCGATGCCGGTGGTTTGCTGAAAAAGTGGACTTTCTTCGCTACGGTGGCCTTTTTTGTGCTCAGTCTCGGGTTGTATCTGGGTTATATCTCGGGCGCGGGCGGACCGCAGGTGGAAGAAGGTGCTTTACCGGCCAGCATCTCCGAAACCATTCCAACGCCGATTTCCTTGCCGGACGCGAATGCGGGCGACGATTTAGGCGTGCCAGCCATGTTGCAAACCCCCGACCTTGAAGCTGCACTAGAGGCTCCAGCAGAATCGGCTACCGTGCCGGCGGAAGAATCTTCGGCAGCAGCGGAGGAATCCGGGGAATCCGCAGAGGATGATCCCAACCAGAATTGATTCAGGCTCGGGCTCCCTGAAGGAAGTCATTACAATTTCCAAGCGGGGAGGGCGTTGGCTCCTGCCGGGTTTTCCGATTTTCATGATATTGCTCGTGCTGGCCCACGGGTTGCTGGGGGCGGATGAAACATTGCAGTCCCGGCCACATGTTTCCCCAGAGGGAGAATTGGATCTTCTTGAGGCGGCGAAAGTTCTGGATGATTTCCGCAACCAGAGATTGGGCGGTGATTACAGCTTCAAATTTGAATTGAGGCACATGCCCCGGAGAGGATCCACGACAACCTATAGGGGACAGCTTTGGGGAAGCTGGAGTGCAACCGGGGCGCAGACGAAGGTTATCATACCAGGTAATGAAGGCAGAAAGCCCCTGACTCTATTAGTGCATAACGGCCTCCAACCGAAAGTCTGGAGCCTGAAAAAAAATCCGACCGCAAAAGCCCGGGAATTGACGGGGGGAGAATTATTTGAACCGCTTTTGCCCGGGTTGATCGTCACACCTTTCGATTTGCAGATGCCGTTCATATATTGGACCGATTATGAATTCGAAGGGAAAACCAAAAAACTGGGTCGAACGTTATTCGCTTTTCTCATGCATCCTCCTGTCTCCATGGCAAAACAGAATCCGGACTTGGGCGCGGTGCGCATTTTTTTGGAGGGGAAAAGCCGTCAATGGTTGAAGGCTGAACTGGTGGACAGGGAAGGCCGACCTTTGAAGTCTTTCAAAATCATCAGTGTAAAAAGAATGGGAAAGGAGGGGTTTCCTAAAACCATCGATTTTTTTGATGAGCGCTCGCGTTCCAAAACCCGATTCAGGGTGACCGCTGCCGCTCTCGGCCAGAAGTTTTCGAGGGATTATTTTGTTCCGGAACAATTGGCGGAGCCTGCTCCCGTCGTATTGCCGGAAGCTTTCACGGACATAAATTAATTCCTTGTCAGGAAGCTTTTTTAAGAACTTCTCCGGAAACGGGATCGAAGAGGTGGCCACGTGTGATGTTAAACTCGACCGCCACCGTCTCGCTGATTTGATAGCGCCTGCTGGCCTCGATTCTGGCGATAAAAGCATGTTCCCCTGTGTGCAGGTGCAGGTGCGTTTCCGCGCCCATCGTTTCGGAAACCTCCAACTTGGCGTTTACCGCCGTATGCCGTTCACTGGTGGCGCCATTTACGGTTTCTTTAACATCTTCGGGACGAATTCCAAAAACGACCTCTTTGTTTGAATAATTTTTCGCCACTTGAGCCAAGTCGTCCGTCAGTCTTAAGCGAACGGCGGAACCAGTTGCATTGTTTTCAGAAAAATAAAAATGCTCGCCTTCATGCTCCACTGTTCCAGGCAGGAAATTCATGGGCGGACTGCCAATAAAACCGGCCACGAACATATTTTCGGGATTATTGTATAAAGTCAGCGGATCCGCCGTCTGCATAATTTTGCCTTCGTCCATGACGGTGATGCGATCACCCATGGTCATGGCTTCCACCTGGTCATGGGTGACGTAGATCATGGTCGAATCGAGCCGCTGGTGCAGTTTGCATAATTCCTTCCGCATGGAGCCCCTCATTTTCGCGTCGAGGTTGGAGAGCGGTTCGTCGAAAAGAAACACTTTGGGTTTGCGGACAATGGCGCGGCCCACGGCGACTCTCTGTTGCTGGCCGCCGGAAAGCGCTTTGGGTTTTCTATCCAGCAATTCTTCGATATTGAGAATCTGGGCCGCTTCCCCCACTCGCCGCCGAATCTCTTCTTTGGAAAGCTTCATCAACTTTAACCCGAAAGCCATATTGTCGTAAACGCTCATGTGGGGATACAAGGCGTAGTTTTGAAAAACCATGGCAATATCTCGGTCCTTGGGGAGAACATCGTTAACCACCCGATCTTCGATGTAAATTGCGCCCGAAGTCACTTCTTCGAGACCGGCAATCATGCGCAAACTGGTGGATTTTCCACAACCTGAAGGTCCCACCAAAACCATGAATTCACGGTCCTCGATATTGAGATTGATTGCATTGACGGCGCGAACGGATTTGTTTTTTGCGCCAGTGAAATCTTTAACCAAATTCTCTAAAACTACTCTTGCCATAAAAAAACGGGATTGTGAAAGTTTTTTCCTCTACGCGCCCAGCAAATGAAATACGCATTTGAATGTAAAGGATTATCGAACGCCGATAGAGCGATCATTCCTTTTTGCAACCGATTGAAACATAAAATGCATTTTTGAAGAAGAGTGAATTTCTTAACCTGCTTCAAAACCCATTTATCTCGGTTTAGAAAGATAGAAAAAGCTGCCTTCGAGAATGACAAAAAGACGAAAAAATTCAATATGGGAAACTTCCGAATAGGTTCTAATAATAACGCTTAAAAAATATTCAGACATTCATGCAATTGAAATTCAGAAGCGATAAGATTTATGTTGAATTTTTTTCATAAACCGTTAAGTGTTGTCACGATTATTAAAAATCGGTGGATGCGAAAAAAAATGGGGTTTTAAAAAACGCATGTTGAAACAACCATAAAGCCAACGCTTTTAAGATTTTATACGGATTTAAATCATGGAATTTTTCGATTGAATCGCCGACACAAAACAAAATTGAATTTCTTGAAAATTGAAGAACGGGCCCAAAAAAATCCAAACGTTTTTAATTTTTTTTACTTTTTCAATCTGCAGATTCTAGCAGGAAAATAGAATTTCAAAATTAATATTTTCTCACAAAATAATTTCCTGACAAAAACCTAACACAAAACGGTAAGTTAAACATGGCAAAAAAGAAATCACCAGCAAAAAAACCAGCCAAGAAAAAAACCCCGGCGAAAAAGACGGCGGCCCGAAAAAAGGCCCCGGCTAAGAAAGTAGCCAAGAAAAAAGCCCCTGCAAAAAAGGCGGCGAAAAAGAAAGCCCCGGCCAAGAAAAAAGCTGCCAGGAAGGTAGCCAAAAAGAAGGCCCCCGCTAAAAAAGTAGCCAAGAAAAAAGCTCCGGCTAAAAAGGCGGCGAAAAAGAAGGCCCCGGCCAAGAAAAAAGCTGCCAGGAAGGTAGCTAAAAAGAAGGCCCCCGCTAAAAAAGTAGCCAAGAAAAAAGCTCCGGCGAAAAAGGCGGCGAAAAAGAAAGCCC
The DNA here is from genome assembly GCA_021772555.1 of Opitutales bacterium. Classification (GTDB taxonomy): domain Bacteria; phylum Verrucomicrobiota; class Verrucomicrobiia; order Opitutales; family UBA2987; genus JAJFLU01. Next base: position 7,348 of record JAJFLT010000198.1, read on the forward strand.
CGGCCAAGAAAAAAGCTGCCAGGAAAGTGGCCAAGAAAAAGGCCCCTGCCAAAAAGAAGGCTCCGGCTAAAAAGAAAACTCGCCGGAAGAAGTAGTCTTCAATTCGGCATTTCGCCCGCTTATAAATGTTCCGGTTTCACGAGAACCGGACAATTTATCTTTTACAATTGCCAATTGCATTTCAGTTGGTAAAGGTGCGTGGCTTTTCAATTTTCTTCACCTTCAACCTTTGCAAGGAATTTAATCAAAATGGGTGCCAATAAGGTTCAATTATCCGTATGGGCGGAAAACATCACTCCTTCTCCCACTCTGGCCGTCACTGCCAGAGCCAAAGCTTTAAAAGCTGAGGGCAAGGATATTTGCGGTTTCGGAGCGGGAGAGCCCGACTTCGACACTCCCGAATTCATCAAGGAAGCCTGCCTGAAAGCTCTTCGGGATGGTCAGACCAAATATATACCGGCGCCGGGTTTGCCTCAACTGAGGGAAACTCTGGCCGATAAATACCGTACGGAGAACGGTATCGAGGGGCTCAAAGCGGAAAACATTGTCACCAGTCCGGGCGGCAAGTATTCCTGCCACCTCGCCATCAACGCCATTTGCGGACCCGGTGACGAAGTCCTCATGGCGGCCCCTTACTGGGTGAGTTATCCTGAAATGGCGAAACTGGTGGGAGCCGAGCCAAAAATAATTTCGGCCAAAGACTCCTCCGGTTTCAAGGTTACCCCGGAACAGTTGGATGCCGCCATCACCGACCGCACCCGGCTCTTTATTCTCAACAGCCCTTCCAATCCGACCGGCGCCGTCTATAATCGCGAAGAATTGGAGGCGCTGATGGAAGTTATCCTGCGCCGGAATATTTACTTAATGTCCGACGAGATTTACGAATACCTGCTTTACGACGGGGTTGAGCACCACAGTCCTGCCAGCTTCAGCAAAGACGCTGCGGATCACACCATAACCGTGGGCGGATTCAGCAAGACTTATTCCATGACCGGATGGCGCCTGGGCACTCTGGTGGCCAGGGCGGAAATCGCCAAAGCGGTATCCAGCATCCAGAGCCACACTACTTCCAACGCCACTACTTTTGCCCAGTTCGGCGCGTTGGCGGCCATGGAAAACAAGGAATTGGCCATGCGGGAAGTGGAAAAAATGTTGGTCGCCTTCGACCGTCGGAGGCTATACATGCTGGATCGGCTCGGCAGCATCCCGGGCATTGCCTGCCAGCGAGCGCAAGGAGCCTTTTATTTGTTTCCCAACATCTCTTCATTCAACATGGAATCGAACGATTTCTGCGCCCGTTTGCTGGAAGAAGAGATGGTCGCGGCGGTTCCTGGAATCGCCTTAGGTGACGACGACTGCGTGCGCCTGAGTTATGCAACCTCCGATGACATAATTGAAAAAGGCCTCGATCGTCTGGATAAGTTTTGCCGTCAATTGGCCTGAAAATTACCAATTATCGATAGAAAGAATAAACAAAAAGTCCTATGAATCCATCGCAACAAGGCGAAAAAATAACGATTGAAAATGGA
>JAJFLT010000199.1 GCA_021772555.1 Opitutales bacterium
CCCGAGATAGAGCATGAATAGGACCAACCTGGAACAACTACCGCATCCGGTTGTAACTCATCTAATGTCTCGCTTACTTTTTTATATAATTTTCTCCGACCCGACCTCCCTTGCAAGCAATCAGTATTGTCGAACAAAGTAATTCTCCTGAATGAATCCCCTCCATCAAGGTTGCCCCAATAAAAAACATTATTCCGTGCAATTATTTCAATCGCGCTTAAATTGCAAAGATGATTGGTGAATTGCAACCGAGAATAAATATAGGGAACTAATTCATGGAATATTATAACCAAATTCACAATGTGTTATTTATAAAATTGGTATTGTCTCAACAATCCGGTTTCTGACTTTAAATTGTAATTTTTTAAAAAACGGTCACAATAGATTTGTTCTACTTTACGATTACAATCATGAACAAAAATATCACCGGATGGCTTTATATGCCTTGAAGCATAAAAAATACTTTTCATTCTTCCAGGAGTAGATTCAGACCAACCTTCTGGAGCATCCACAAGAATTATATCCCATTTTTCATTTTTTATTTCACTAGGTAAATCAAAATTATATAGCGATTGAGATTCTAGAAGTTCCTCCCATTGTATTAGTTTTGAATCATAGTCAATTAAATATGCAAATATTTCAGGATGTCGTCTTGTAATTTTATAATACCAGGATTCATCATCTTCAATAAATACGGTCTTACCTCGATTATTTAGTTTTGACCAATAAATACTATCCTGGCCTAATCCAAAAACCAAAAATGCACATGGAGTTTTTTCAAATACTTTGTCTGTTATTAATTTCAATTCTTTATTATTGAGTTGAATTCCATTTACCATTCTCATGAAAAAATTTGTAGTTGCGGAAAAATGATGAACTGTAAAATTGATGAAAAAATTGCCCAATACCGGTTGCAATACAGTTCGTAATATAATTTTTAAGTATGATAATAACATGAGAATTATAAGGTATACTTGATTATTTAATACATTCAATACCTAATGCATTATTCCATCTCGAAGGATCTTCAACGTGCGAAAAAGCTTCTTCAACTGAATCTCCAATACTAGCCTTACGAATTTTCCGAAAACCTGTTTCGTGTAATTCCTTATGCAATGATTTATAGTCCCACATCCATAAATGCTGGCTATTCCCTAACCACTCGATTAAGAAGGACTTCAGCGTTCTAATCCTGGTTTCCTCGCCTAAGGATGTTTCTTTCATAAACCTTTGAGAAGCTAGTGGTGAAGGATCATTTATATAATTATTAATGGCATGTTCGAGGTCTGGAAGAACAATGCGAAATATTCCACAAAATTGAAGTATACTATAGGTATTCTTCAAGGCTACACGGAAATCTGAAAGCGACAGGTGTTCCAAGACATGAGAGCAATAAACAGCACTACATGATCGCTCAGAGATTGGAAGACCGTTGATAATATTTCCATATTTCACGTTATTCGGAAATTGCACCGAATTCTTATGAAAGATCTTCCCCATGAGTGGGATTCTTTCGATCCTCAAAGTAGGAGATGCATCAAAATTTATCCATTCTCTAGGAGCTGATAGACCACAACCATATTGAACATATATTTTCTGATGCATAAAAAATTAAACGACCCTGATTACCAAAATACAATATACACGCTCACATTATTTACAGGCTTAAATATTTGTCCAATGGGTTAAATTACGGCCTAATAGTATGCTCAAATTTTCGACCTCACTTTTGAGTTCACTTCTTAACCGATTCTTGACTTTCTGTGTAATAATTGGTTTTCGAGAATCCCTATTCCCTAATATTAGGGATATATTATCCAGAATAATATGTCTGTATTTTTCTTTTATTAAGGATATTCCAATCTTTCGTAATTTTGGATGGGTCGCAAAAAAACGTCTGATATTATAATTTTGGGGAACACGAGCTGGAAGGTAATTTTTAAAATCGGGAATAACAGTTGGTGCAATTTCTAGAAACTCTAAAGTTTTTAAATAGATTAATTTTGTATTTTCAATAAAATCATCAAAAACGATTATAAAGATATTTTCTCTATCAAATACTTTTAAATATCTAGATATGCTTTTTGAATATCGTACTTTATTGATATAATATGTTTCATGTTCAAATGGTGATAAATTTCTATAATTTTCACTATACAAGGCTATTTCCAGATCGAAAATCGTTTCAACTCCATTTGCAACATTCATATGAAACTCAGAACAAATCGCATCTACAGGATTTCGAATCATTATAATTATTTTAGAATTGGGATCGAATTTTTTTATATTTTGAGCAGCTATTCTTGAATAAAGATATGTAACAGATGCATCACCTATCCTTTTTTCATTTATAAATTTACCAAATAATTTTAAATAATCACCTACACTCTTATTAACCCATATCGCATGCCGACTTGGCATATCTGAACAAAAATAATTTGGCTCCTTCACTTTTGGCATGAAAATATCTGGATGTTGCCTTAAGTAAGCCCACATAGACGTGGTACCACATTTAGGAGCACCAACAATGAAGAAATTCGGTTTCATTAGCTAATATAAAGTGATCCATTAGGAGAAGATATTATTTTGGAAATCGGATTCCTCTTAAACGATTAAGAAGTCTCCAATGTCTATAATGACGCATAAAAAGCAATGATTTTTTTGTATTGGGATTGTTCGCACTCTGAATGGCCAGTTTTACAAAGCGTGATAGTTTGCCTTTCGTATCAATTTCTCTTAATAATTGCAATAAGGCCTCTTGTTCCATTTGGAAACCGCATTTAACTAAAAAAGTCCATCTACGCCAAATTCTTTCAGAGACCGCAGGAAGATAAGAACCATTGTTATATGAAGAAAACAACGTAAATAATTTACGGCAAAGGTAGGTGGAGCTTTCTGCATCTTTTTGCCCTATCGCACGATTCGACATACGAGCCTTGTGCATTCTATAATGAGAATGCACTTGACGGGTACAACCAAACTTTTTTCCGCTAACAAGGAACCGAACCCAATAATCCATATCTTCACCATGAGTGACTTGTTCATCACACGGTCCAATTCGAATTGCCGCAGAACGTCTCCATAATGCCGATTCTGGGTGAAATAAAATCACCCAAGGTCTCAAAACAAATTCAAGTTGATCTTTTGGATCATGATATATCCGTGCCCTAAGCCGGTTTCTATTATTTTCATTAAAACTGCGAGAATAGCTATAAACAGCCTCTATATCCAGATTATTTTTAAGATATTCTATTTGTGATTGGATTTTACACGACAAGAGTAGGTCATCAGAGTCAAGGTGTTGAATATATTCCCCATTTGCCTTGGCGAGTCCGATATTGCGTGCCGCAGACGCGCCTCTATTTTTAGAATAATAATATTCCAGTTTGTGATTTGGATTTTCTGATTTAATTTTGCTGACCACTTCTTCAGTATTATCCGTAGAACCATCGTCAATGACGAATATTTCAAAATTCTGGTATGTTTGTTCGAATACCGATTGAATGGTTTCCCTTAAAAAATGAGCTCTGTTGTAAGTTGGTATAATTACACTAACCAAACCGGGTTCAAACGATGGATATATAAATTTTGACATTGTTCCTGGATTTTTGAAAAACCAGGATGTATCTTCTTCCAATTATCCTGATTAGGCAATATTTGATATTACCGATAAAAGTCTCTTCCCGTAAGCATCTATACTGATATCCTTTGTTCTGGCTTTGGCCATTTCAGACATTTTTAAAAGCAAGTCAGGATTATCAGCTAAAGATGCAAGTTTTTCAGCAATAATATTCGAATTTCTCATGGGAACAATAAACCCATCGATACCGTCCCTGACGATGCTTCCCGTGTTGAGGGTAGCGACAACAGGAAGACTGTAGTCCATTGCTTCATAAGTTACGATGGCCGATCCTTCGCAAAGAGATGGGAGTAAAAAAACATCCGCCCATTCGTAATGCATTTTAACTTCAGATCGTGGCACTATTCCCAGCAATTCGACACATTCAGAAAGTAATTTTCTCGCCTTCGGAAGGACATTTACGGCTCCGACCATGCGAAATTCTGCTTTGCCTTTCATTTGCCTGGCCGCTTCAAGAACGTAAGGAGAACCTTTTCTCAAGCCAACCTCCCCAACGGTGAGAACCCGCAATGGGCCATCGTGGGAACGTTTAGAAGCACTTATCGGCGGAAGATTCAGACCATAAGGAACAACATAGCAACGATCTAAGGGACCTCCACAATTCGCAACTTCCCTTTTTACGAATTCAGATGGACAAATTATAAAATCCGTTAGCTTCCATTCTTCCATCTCGCGATTGGAAATATCATTGAAAATAGGATTGTTTGGTAACTGGTTGCCCCAATCGGGAAAATTTTCATGTTCTATTTTTAATAATCTGAAGAAATACTCGGAAGGGGCTATGGTTTGTTCGGAAATCGTGGTCAAACCCAGCCCTCGGGCCCATTGAAGAATTTCCAGCCCAGCCAAATTGAACGTGTAAACTGCTGTGGCATCACCAATTCCAAGGTTAAGGATTTTTTTGCAAAAGCTGTTTCCCGCCCAAAGGAAATAAGTATTTCTTTCCTCAAGAGAGGAGGTAGAACGCCTTTTAAAAGCATATTGAAGACCGAAAGTTCCGAAAGTTTTGATTTTATTTCGAGGCACTCCATAGGGAACGCGACTTGCCAATCGTTTCCCGAAAGATGGTAACAATTTTGGGGGAATAAACTTTAACAGGCGTGGCCATCCTTTTGTAGCGCAAATGTCGGTGTAAAAACGATGAAGAAAACCAGCCTCATGAAAAATTCTTGGAATTGCGTAGTGCATGCGGGCACCCATTTGGAAAACAGCAATTTTCATAGGGTGAATCAATGCTTTATCAAACAAGAAACTTTTTTTAATATTACTTTCTGGCTACAACCAGTAATTCTCTATCTTCCAAATCGAGTATGGTTTGTGCATTCTGGTTATCACACCAAATTGCGAGATCACACATTTTGTATTTATTTGAAGTCAAAAGAAAGGGGTTTTCTGAAAATCTATTTTTATAATAAATCTCGTCTAGAAAATTCGGATGAACTAAACCCCATAAATTGTGCCAGTCTTTAGGATTCTTACTACGATGAGATTTAGAACCATTTGGCGTAAAAGCCACAAATAAACCCCTAGGTTTGAGAATATTGAGTCCAAAATCAATTACCTGATCGACCGAAGGCACATGCTCCAATACATGTGATGAGAAAAAAATATCGAAAGACCCCGAAACTTCAGATATAGAATTATGAACATTAATAGCCAGCTTTTTCCTAGCATAATCAGCTCTTAGTAACGAAACCTCAAGGGATTCAACTTCAAATCCGTATTTCTTTAATTGCCAACTACCGTAACCCCAGGAACAACCAAAGTCGAAAAGACTATCCCCTTTTTTTGCTCCAATAGCTTCAAGGACACTGATATAGGTTGAAAAGTCTTTTTCCGTATCAGAAAAACCACTATCCAGATATGTACTTAGTTGTTCTTTATCTGGCATCTCAGTAGTTATTCCCTGAGTATACTCTTTTTGATAAAAGGATGCGTTTTCTTCAACTGTTGTCGTCGGTGTTCGAAATTGGAGTTTACATTGATTGCACCTTCGTAGTTTTGTGACAACAAACTTGGTATCAATAATTTTGGAATGACCGCAACCACATGAAGGGCATGCCCTCCCAATTCTCCGTAAAGCTTTTCCTGCGCAATTCAACAAATATTTAATTTTCTGTTTCATTGAGGAAGAGAATAGGATTCACGTCTGGTTATTGGATGTCGATCGAGTATTTGAGAGAATTTTTAACTATTGGAAGTAATCCAACGCATCCAACGGAGCAATCCCATCAAACGGAGCCAACCTACCGATTGATTGTTTTCGGGTTTTGTGGTAGTGTGCGGCTTTCATGGAGTATTTAGCCAAAGATAGAGATTACGCAGATTGACTCGGATGGGGATTGAGGGAGTATTTTGACCATGGAATACACGTACCAACACAAATAATGATATTTTTGGAATAAATCATGCAGGAGGCGGCTTTTAGGGGTGATCGGTATGGGGCTTTGATTCGTCAGGCGGGGCGGGGGCGGACGGATTGGATTCAGCCGGTTTGTATGGCGGTGCTATGCGTCATGGGGGTGTTTTTTATCTATTCGGCGCAGGTCTATAGCGGGCAAACGCAATGGATTCGCCAAATGGTGTGGATTGTTTTGGGAACGGGTGTCTATATGGCGGTTTCCTGGCTGGATTACAAGATTTTATTGGAGAAGGCTCATTTGATCTATTTTGGGTCGGTGGTGCTTTTGTTGTTGCTGTGGACGCCTCTGGGGGAGGTGCGGTTTGATTCGCGGCGTTGGCTGGACCTGGGGTTGGCTTCGTTTCAACCGTCGGAGGCGGCCAAGATCGGGGTGCTGGTGATGGTGTCGAGTTTGCTGGCGAGGTCGGAGGTGGGGTCGGTGCGCGAGTCGGTTTCGGTCCTGCTGAAAGTGGGTGCCGTGGTGGGGGTACCTATTTTGTTGATTTTTTGGCAACCGGACCTAGGCTCTGCATTGGTTATTCCACCAATGGTCTTTTCACTACTATACGTTTCCAAGCTTTCAAAGCGGTTTTTCACGGCGGTTTTCGCGGTGTTTTTGTTGCTATCAGCGGTTCTGGCCGGGGATTTGTACCGGTATTTGCATTTTTTGCAGGAGAACCAGCTTTCGGCCTACGATAACCGGGGGGAGTATGAAAGGCATTCGTGGATTCCGCTCAGGGATTATCAACGAAACCGTATTCTCACACAATTTGTGCCCGAGGCGATCGATCCGAAGGGGATCGGCGTAAGCTGGAATCAGCGTCAGTCTTTGCTCTCCGTCGGATCGGGGGGCTTGATCGGCAAGGGTTGGAGCGAGGGCACCCAGGCCAAGCTGGGCTATCTGCCCCAGTCGGTGGCGCATAATGACTTCATTTTCGCGGTTCTGGCCGAGGAGAAAGGTTATTTGGGGAGCATGGCAGTGGTTTTCCTTTTCGCCCTGATTGTCTTCAATGGTGTGCGCATCGCGGGGGTGGCACGCGATCGTTTCGGCATGTTGTTGAGCATCGGGGTCAGCGTAATTTTCATAGTTCACATTTATATCAATATCGGCATGACTATCAACTTGATGCCGATAACCGGCCTGCCTTTACCATTTCTCAGTTACGGCGGGTCCTTTATTTTAAGTTGTTGTCTTCTACAAGGTTTGGTCCAGAGCGTGTACCGCTACCGGAGGGAATTTTCATGAATTTGAGATTGAAACTTATTCCCCATCCGCAACCGAACCTTACATCGACCGCTGGCAGGGGCGAAACAAGGCAACTGGAGAAAATAAAGGGTCCGATTAACCCTTATTACAGGATTCAATATGAACCAATCCGATTCGCCTAAGACAAAAAAACCTCCCATTTCCCGAAAACTTGAAAAAAAACTTAACGCACCGCCCAAGGAACAACCACAGGTAGACGTCAACCCGGAGCAACTGCACCGGGACGCCCGGCAACGGGCCAAGAAGCAGCCCGTCGTCCAGCGTCTGGTTAAAGCGCTGAAGAAGGATCGATCCCTGTTTCGGGAAATCATCATTAATTCCGAGCCACTGGAACAGCGGGTGGCATTGCTGGTCGAGGGTATCCTGGAAAAATTCGAGATCGAGCGCATCGGCGAAGACCGCATGGTGGGGAGTATTTACAAGGGGAAAATACAGAATCTGGAGCCGGGATTGAAGGCGGCTTTTGTCGATATTGGATTGCCCAAAAACGCCTTCCTGCACTATTGGGACATTCTGCCGGCAGCCAATGATTCCTCCGTGGAATTTGTCCGCGACACCCGCTCGGCGGAACAAAAAAATAAGAAAGACAAAATTGGCCTGAAGGATATCCCCAGCCTCTACCCGGTGGGCAAAGATATCGTTATCCAGGTGACCAAGGCCCAGATCGGCACCAAGGGGCCGCGCACCACCACCAACATCGCTCTACCGGGCCGCTACCTGGTCCTCATGCCATTTTCCGGACAATGCGGAATTTCCCGTAAAATCGAAAATTATAAAGAGCGGACGCGGTTGAAGAGCATTCTTCGCCAGCTCACCATACCCGAAGGCATGGGAGTCATCATCCGCACCGCCGGGGAGGCCAAAAAAATCCGTTTTTTCATCCGCGACCTCCACATCATGTTGCGCGAGTGGGAGGAAATCCAGGCCCGCATGGAGGGGGCCAGACAACCGACCCGCCTTTATCAGGAACCCGATATCATCGAGCGAACAGTACGCGATTTTCTGACCGAAGAGATCGACCGGGTCATCATCGACAACGCCGAAGACTGTGAGCACATGACCGAACTGGTAGGGGGCATTTCCCCCCGTTCCAAGGGCAAGATCACCCATTTCAGCGAAAGCATCCCGATCTTCGAGCGGTTCAATATCGAGCGGCAGATCGAGCAGACCTTCCAGCGAACCGTTCCCCTACCCTCCGGCGGCGAGATAGTAGTCGAGGAAACGGAGGCCTTGGTGGCCATCGACGTCAACACCGGCGCCCATAAAAACAAAAACGGTGACGGCAATAATTTCATCCTCCAGGTAAACCTGGAAGCGGCGCGGGAAATCGCCCGCCAAATCCGCCTGCGCAATATCGGCGGCCTGATCATACTGGATTTCATCGACATGAAACAGCGCAAGGACCGCAACGCCGTGCTCAAAGTAATGCGCGACGAAATGTCCAAAGACAAAGCCAAATGCCACATCTTGCCCATATCCCAACTCGGCATTATGCAAATGACGCGCCAACGGCATAAAGAAAGCTTCTCCTCGGGCATCTATACAGGCTGCCCCTATTGCACGGCTCGCGGCATCGTCAAATCTCCCCGCACCATGAGCGTGGAAGTACAGCGCAGACTGGTCAGCGTATTGCGGCGCCTGAGAGGGGGAAACACAAAGCAGGAAGACAATCCGCTCAATTTGCGGGTTCTGTGCCATCCCAGCATTTTAGAGAGATTACGCCAAGAAGACGAAGCCCACCTGATCGAGCTTGAAGACCTCTATAATGTCCGCCTCGCCTTTCGCGCCGATCCCTCCTGTCACGTAGAAAATTTCACCATTCTCGACGCCGAAACAGGCCAAGAATTGCGCTAGTTCATCGCCTGAAAATTAATATCAATACTAGAGTTCAATCAACTAGCCTCATACCAAAATTATTTTCAACTCGCTGTTTATCATCACTTTAAAATGGTGGGAGATACTGGACTCGAACCAGCGACTTCTTGCGTGTGAAGCAAGCGCTCTAACCAACTGAGCTAATCCCCCAATCACCGATCACCGATACCGGGTGGGTGTCTTAATGTGGTGTATTTTGCTTTTCGGAGCATCTTCGTCAATTCCTGAAAATCAGTTTTTCTCTCGTCTATATTGGATTTCTGATTTTTGTTGGGCCTGAGGTGCTGCTTTTGGGCTTGGTTCGGCCATGAAAATATCTCTGAATTGGTCAAGACAGTTGGCCTTTTTTCTGGTATAATATTGCTTTTTTAATCTTCCACCGATTTTCACGAGAGAGAATGGACGACATTTTGGTATTATGAAACGAGCATTAATAACCGGGATCACCGGCCAGGACGGTTCTTATTTGGCCGAGCTCCTGCTCAAGAAGGGTTACGAAGTACATGGGATCATCCGACGTGCCTCGACCTTCAATACTTCGCGCATCGATCATATTTATGAGGATCCCCATATTGACAGCAATCACCTCATTCTTCACTTCGGGGATCTTTCCGACGGCGGTCGCCTGGCCAAGCTTTTTTACGATATCGAGCCGGAAGAGATCTACAATTTGGGAGCCCAGAGCCATGTGCGCGTTTCTTTCGACATCCCGGAATATACGGGAGATATTACCGGATTGGGCACGGTTCGCCTGCTGGAGGGCCTGAGGAAGGCCGGTCTGGAAAATAAAGTGCGTTTTTATCAGGCTTCCTCTTCCGAAATGTTCGGGAAGGTGTTGGAGGTGCCCCAAACTGAGAATACACCGTTTTATCCGCGTTCCCCTTATGGTTGCGCCAAGGTATTTTCCTACTGGCTGACCATTAACTACCGCGAAGCCTATAACCTGCACGCCAGCAATGGCATCCTTTTCAACCACGAATCTCCCCGCCGGGGGGAAACTTTTGTCACCCGCAAAATTACCCGGGCCGCCACCCGCATCAAGGTTGGTTTGCAGAAAAATCTTTTTCTCGGGAACATGGGGGCCCGGCGCGATTGGGGCTACGCCCCCGACTATGTGGAGGCCATGTGGCTCATGTTGCAGCAGGATCAGCCGGAGGACTATGTTATCGCTACCAACGAGACCCATAGCGTACAGGAGTTTTGCCAGGAAGCCTTCGGGCATCTCGATCTGGACTGGAAGGAATTTGTGAAAAGCGATTCCCGCTACGAGCGCCCCTCGGAGGTCGATCTTCTCATCGGCGATCCGGCCAAGGCCCGGAAAATTTTGAACTGGGAACCCCGAGTGACTTTCAAGAAACTGGTGCAAATTATGGTCGAGGCGGACCTGGAATTGGCAAAAAATGAATTGGTCTACCGTCAGGCTTCCACGGGCAGCTAAAACCTCCCCTGGTAAATGTGCCGTTCTTTGTTGAGAAGAAATGGAAAGCAAAAATCTCGAACTCGACGACTCCATTTTCGTAGCCGGCCACGGGGGCATGGTTGGTTCCGCTATTATGAGGAGTTTGCGGGAGAAAGGTTTTCAAAACCTTCTCCTCGCCACCCACAGCGAACTGGATTTGCGCCAAGCGGCCGCGCTACAATCCTATTTTGAACAGAAGCAACCGAAGCATGTTATCGTGGCGGCGGCCAAAGTGGGGGGAATTCATGCCAACGCCACCTATCCGGCGGATTTCATTTACGATAACCTGGCCATCGCCCTCAATGTTGTCCATGCGGCCCATGAGACGGGAGTCCACCGACTACTTTTTCTGGGCAGTTCGTGCATCTACCCTCGCCAAGCGCCCCAGCCCATGAGGGAAGACGCTTTGTTGACCGGCCCTCTGGAGGCGACCAACGAGGCATATGCCCTGGCCAAGATTGCAGGACTGAAGCTCTGCCAGTTTTACCGGCGGCAGCATGGAGTGCTTTTCCACTCCGCCATGCCCACCAATCTCTATGGTCCGGGTGACAACTACCATCCCCAAAACAGCCATGTCATCCCTGGGCTTCTACGGCGATTTCACGAGGCCAAGGAAAATGGTCTTCCCGAAGTTGTCATTTGGGGCACCGGTACACCGCGGCGGGAGTTCCTCCATGTGGACGATCTGGCGGAGGCCGTTTATCACCTTCTGCAACTGGAAGAGCCGCCTGATTGGGTAAACGTGGGAACCGGCACGGATGTCTCCATTTTGGAACTGGCTCACATCCTCGGCCGGGTCGTCGGATTCGAAGGCGAAATCCTGCTAGATGAAAGCAAACCGGATGGCACCCCCCGTAAACTTCTCGACATTTCCCTCATCCGGCAGACCGGCTGGCAGCCGCGTATTGCCCTCGAGGAAGGACTCAAAGCCACCTATCAAAATTTCCTCTCGGAACAAACCAGCGGCGTTTTGCGGTCCTGAATTTAAGAAATCCGTGGTTGCGCGGAAAATCCGAGTGGTTGCCACAATCGTGCAATTGAAGAAATCCACCACCGAAATCAGTTGGCGAGAACCTTGCCGGTTCTCTCCCTGCACGGGCAAGATTCAGGAAAAAGAACTGTGGGAAAAAATCTTACCGGCATCTCTGAATGGACGGATTATCCTCGGTGAAGAGGCCATCATCCGCAAAAATTTTCAGTCCAACCAGCAATGGAAATATGATAAGATAACCAGCATCCAATTCGACCGAGCTACTTACAATGGCAAGGAAATCAATCTAATGAGACTGACTATTCTAAATGCGCAGGAGATCGCCTTTGGCGTAGCCCCAAAAACAGATTTAAATCAGGTAAAAAAATATCTCGAAAGCAAAGGTATCGAAATAATTTCCAGAACCCTTTAAATTACTGATTTCGCAGGTTTCATAATGAATGCTTTTGGCGTGCTGTATAATGGGTTGTCTACGTATATTCGTGTAACCTGAGGCTAAAAATCAGAGCATTTTTAAACTTTATTTTCAGTGATATTTTGAAATTATGGGATCCAAGTTTATGAAAGCGCTCGCGATGGAAGAACGTCCGCAGACTTTGGGGGAGGAGATTGCCAATAGTGTCAGTCATGGCATTGGGTTGGTGGGTGCTTTGGTTGCCACGCCCATTCTGATTGTCATGGCGGTCCGCCAAGGCGAGGCGTCGGGGGTCGTCGGGGCCAGCATTTTCGGCGCTTCTATGCTGTTGCTCTATCTTGTTTCGACCCTCTATCACGCCTTGTCCCAGAATAGGGCCAAGAAGATTTTTCAGGTTCTCGACCACTCCGCGATTTTCCTTTTGATCGCCGGAACCTATACGCCATTCACCCTCGGCGTCCTCCGTGGCCCCTGGGGCTGGACGCTTTTCGGGATCACCTGGGGGTTGGCCCTGGTGGGGGTTGTGCTCAAGGCTTTCGGGCCCATGCGGTACCCAAGGTTTTCAACCGTCCTTTACCTCGCAATGGGCTGGCTCGCCGTCATCGCAGTCCGGCATTTATGGCATTCCATTCCAGGTTGGGGACTTTTCTGGCTGGTGGCGGGAGGGCTTTTCTACACTCTGGGAGTGGTTTTTTACTCGCTCGATAACCGGGTAAAATACTGCCATTTCGTTTGGCACCTATTCGTCATCGGGGGAACTACCTGCCATTGCATCGCGGTGGGTGGCTACGCCGCCTGATGGCGTTGGCCAGGTCTTCCCGTTTGGAAAAACGTAATTTCAATTTGCGTTTTCGGCGACTGTGCAAAATCTCAATTATCTTTCTCTGTCCCTCTTTGCTTTTTGAACAGGAATCATTATAGTATCTTCAACTAACAATGGTAATATTGCTTACGACAACTTCTTTCCAGGACATCCCTGGAGAACATCATGAACTGCTCCGCGAAACCGGTTATGAGGTAATTACCGCCCGGGGGCCTCTCAATGAAGAGCAAACCCTGGAACTGGTCGGCGAGGTCGATGGCATCATTTGCGGGGACGACAGGATTACCCGGCGGGTGCTGGAAAAGGCCCTACCCCGTTTACGTGTATTGAGCAAATACGGTATCGGTTTGGA
>JAJFLT010000200.1 GCA_021772555.1 Opitutales bacterium
TCAGGATCTGCGTCAAGGCCAGGAAAGCACCCAGAAAGAGCTCAATTTCTTTCTCCGCAAACCGGGACCGATTCTCTTTGAAGCGCCCACCGGCTTCGGAAAAACAGGTATGGCGCTTGAGTTTGCTTTGACCCATTTACGGGAGGGTCTCTTCGATCGTGTCATTTACCTGACCGGCAAGGCAACGGGACAATGGCAGGCCATCAGCCAATTACAAGACATGGTCGCACCGGCCGGCTCCGTGCAATATTTCCAGATGCGCAACCGGACCAACCACGCTATCGCCTCGCCCCTGCACACCTGCGGAGAGGGCCTGAGTTGCCGCCACCAATTGGAAGAGCGATGGGAGCGGTCCGGCATCTCTCCGCCCCGCCTTTTTGAACAAGGTACCGTGGAACTGGAGGATATTAAATTGCTGGGTTCGCAGACCGGCGTTTGCCCTTATGAAATCTCCAGAACCGTGTTGCCCTTCGCCGACATCTGGGTGGGCGACTACAACTATGTGTTTTCGCCCCGCAATAACGGTATATTTTATACACAGCCCGGTTTCGACTCCGCTCGAACCCTCCTCATCGTGGACGAGGCCCATAACCTTCCCTCACGGGTGGCTGGCGCTTTTTCCTGTTTTTCCACGATGGAGACGACCGAGGCTGTGTTGCGGGAGCTGCGCTTTGCCGGATGCGCGGTAACGGTAACCCGCGCCTGGAAGAATTACGTGCAGTTTTTAGAGAATCTCGAACCGGTTGAGCGACTCGACCTTAATCTCGAATATGAGCTTGGTGACACTCTCGAAGCTCTTGATCACCAGCTTCAGGGAAGCCGCTTCGACCCCGTTCTGATTTCCGCAAAAGCCTGGGAGGAAATCTGGAAAATCACCGAAATGAAAAGTTTTTTGGAAAACGAGGCCCTGAAAAAACTCCTCTGGGTGCCCCGCGGTGGAAACCTCAACCTTACCTGCCTCGACGCCTCCGCCCAAATCGCAGCCACCCTGGGGGATTATGGAAAAGTCCTCCTCATGTCGGCGACCCTGTCACCGATTGACTATTTTCAATCTTCCTGCGCTTTGGAACCCGACCAAAGCCATCATTTACGAGCCGAAACACCCTGGCGCGACTCAGCTTATTGCCTCGCCATCGACGCCCGCGTGGACACCCGTTTTAAATCGAGAAAACGCTACTACTCGACCACGGCGGAGACGGCCATCCTCCTGCGCGAACAGTCCTCGCAGCCTTTGGCCGTCTTTTTCCCTTCCTACCGTTACGCTGAAATTGTGGCCACCTATCTGGAAGCTGATCGACCTGATTTTCGAGTCGCCTTCCAACCCCGCGGCCTCGGCCTTGAAGACCAGGCCCGTTTTCTGGAGGACGCCCTGGCATCATCCGACGTGCTACTGTTGGTCATGGGTAGCGGATTCGCCGAAAGTGTCGACCTGCTGGGCGGCCGCGTAAGCCATGCTATGGTCGTTGGCCCGGCTTTGCCGGAAGTGAATGCAGAACAAAAAGCGCGCATGGAGGACCGCTCTCATCTTCCGCGCGAAACAGCCTTCCGGCAGGTCTACCAGGCTCCAGGGATGGTTAAGATCAACCAAGCTTTGGGCCGGTTGGTGCGAGCGCCCGGCCACCGGGCAATAGTGCTGCTTCATTGTCGCCGATTCGCGGAAACCTCCTACCGCGACCTATTAGACAAAGATTTTCAAAATGCCCCCGTGTTGAGGAACACCGAATCATTGGTCAATTGGCTGGGTTCGGCCTAAGTGGGGTTTTCCCCGCCTTCTGGCCCGTAAAACATAACCCACACCACCAAGTCGTCGGAAAAATCCATGAACCGGTGCTCTACTCCAGCGGGTACAAACAAAAAATCGCCGGGGCCAAACGGCAAACGGACGCCGCCGTTGAGAAAAAAACCCTCACCCTCGACCACGATATAAACCTCGTCGCGAGTATGCGGGGTCTGTAAGTCCTCACTCCGAGGGGCATAAATCTCCACATCCAGCGTACCATGCTCAAAAACGGTGGCAAACCGTTCCCCACCCGGCCGCGGAAGTTTTCTCAAAGCCTCCGCCACAGTCACCTTTTGCTCATGCGCGTTACTCATAATGTTTTCTTTTGCATCACTTTTTCCAATTTCACAAGAGAGATTCGGTCGTGGTTGCAAAATTAAAAAGTCGCTATTTACCTAGCTTATGCAGTTGGAGCGGAATCATAACATTGAACCAATGAAAATTATGAGTCGTTTTCTTGTTATCCTGATAATTGCCGGCGGAACATTTTTACCCGTCTGTAATCTGGAGGCCGTGGACGAGTCAGAAAAGCGATCGCTGTATGACTGGATTGAGGCCGCCGGAAATGAGGATACTGATGAAAAGCGGCTTGAAATACTAAAAAAACTGCTCGAATGGGAAGGGCTCGAACCGGAACATCGCGGCCATGCGGAACAGCTCATTAGTGAGATCGAAACCTGGCTCTATTCGGGCGATCTTCCGGGGTTTCGTAAAGAGATTCAAAAGACTGGAACCTATGACTTCGGCGTTCCAGAGGATTCCCCTCTTTTTCCGCTGACGCAAATTTACGAGGCCCGCATGCTAACCTGGACGGTTTTGGGTTACGGCATTTGGTGGAGCTTGCCCGAGAACCGCTTAACCCAACTGGCCCGTGCGCGGCGGATGTTCGAAAGGTTGTCCGCACGCTTCCCCCGCAACCGCCTATTGCGAATGTATCTGGGTGAGTCTTACCCTTCAGAAAAAACCTATTTCACCGTGCCCGGCGCACCGGCATGGGCTGTTTACCAACGGGAGGCGGTGGAAAGGCTGGCCGATATCATCGAGTGGTGGATCGACAACCGGCTGCAGGAAAACGGCGAATACGGCGGTGGATGGGGCGACGATTGCGAAATGTGGCGCGTATGGATGCCCGTTCTCATCGCATTTGATGATCCCAAAATCACCGCCACTCAGGAATTTTTCTCCCGCGCCCTCCTGAGCCAACCTCACATGGCCGGTGGCTACACCTCTATCATGAGCGATGTCGAACATACCGCGGAGGACTCAGCCGACACCATTACGCCCATGATGATGATCAAGACCGAAGACCCATACTGGATCGGTCGCGCGGAGCAATTCGCCACTTATATGCGTGATTTTTGGACGGGCCGCAATGATCGAGGTTTGCTCCAGTTTCGGAGCACCTATTTCACCGCTACAGAAATTGATCTAAATCCACGCAAGGCCTGTGCCACCGTTTATGAAGGCCGCGCCGTGCAACCTGTTCTCTTATATTGGCTGCGAACCCAAAACGCTGAATTGACCGAACTCTTCACCGCCTGGTTGGATGGGTGGGTGGATGCCGCCATGCGCACCGAACGTGGAAAACCGGCAGGAGTTATCCCAAGCGCAGTCCATTGGCCGGATGGAACCGTCGGTGGACTGGGCGAGCATTGGTGGAAACCGGGAAACCACACTGACGACCCTCTCTATGTATGGCCCAGCGCCATGTATATGATGACGCAATCCCTGGTTCAGGGCTGGTATTTGACCGGAAATGAAAAATACCTCGAACCAATCAAGGCGATGGCTCGAATTCGCCAGAATTACCTCGACCACCCGACGCCCGATCCGGAACCCGGTTCGACCGCCTGGTGCGGGCAGCGCATGAGAGGGCTCATCCCGGCCCTGGCCAAGATTCGGATGCTGAATGGAACGACAGAGTTCGACCGATTGCTTGAAACCGACAGTAATGCCTACACTCGATACCGTTTTTTCAATAATGAGGACGGGCTGGAAATCGCCCTGCGCAATACGGCAGAAGCCTTTCGCTCCTACGGGCCGGGTTATACCAGTGAAGTTCGCTTCACCGACCGGTTGGTCCGTTTCCCGCGATTATTCACCATTCCGGCAATGTATGAAAAACCCCTCGCCGGAGTTCACATTCCCAACAGCGATGTCCTGCTTTCCACTTTGACCGGTGAACCTGGCAGCGGCAGCTATTTCCCTCTCAACGCCGTGCGCTGGCTGACTCCTCCCAGAGATTTTGCCGCACTCGTGCAAGATTCCGATCCCGGTGTCCTGAAGGCGGAACTCTTTCATTTTGGGACCGAACCGCGGGAATTCGAGGCCGAGCTTTACCTGCTTGAAAAGGGTGACTTTGAGGTAGAACTGGTGGATTTGGAAACCGGAGATTCGATCGAAAAATCAACATTGGAAAGTTTAGGTAAAACCACCCGTATCGACTTGAAGGTTCCACCTCGTAAACGGTGCGAACTTCTAATCCATAAAACCAATACGAGGTTTTCCAAACTTAATTGATCCAATCCTGGCCCTTATCGGGATTCTGGGCGGGGAAATGAATTCGCGAAGTCGAATGCGAAATCGGTCGGACCTTTCTCGCGCAAATAGTCCAATTTGCTCAAAGCTTCCTCCACGGATGGATTGTGCCCCATGGGGACCCACCAAAAGACGACATAGGGCGAATGCATCTTTTCAAACCACTCAGCACGGCGGCGCATAATGCCGGAATGAAGCGTCGTCCTTAGAAATAACTTCAGGTCTTCCATCGATTCCCAGACGGACAAATTTACAATTGCCCTCTTGTTGTCGTAAACCTGCAAAGTGGCACTATCTCCCTCTTCGGATATGTGGCGCCAAACAAATCCCGGGCTTTGATCTGCAACGGCATTGACGGGATCCAGAGCGTCGACAAAATCCTTGAACCTGGGGTCATCCAGAGAATATTTAACTGCAGCAATATTCAACTGGGCGAGATGGTACATCGTTGTTTAAGTGAAAACGTTTTAAGCGAAAAAAGCCCAAGCTATTGACGGCAATGTTGGCAGCCTTTGGCCGGGCCATAATCGATAACGTTCCCCTCGCTGTCCAGTTCGATATGGCAACAGGCGAGCAGGATTTCCTTGAGCATGCGACGACCTCGCTGGATACGCGATTTGGCGCCGCTGAGGGATAGTGAAAGCCTCTCCGCCACTTCCTGCTGAGTGGCGCCCTCAATTTCCGCCATGCGCAGGGCGGCGCCATATTTTTCCGGTAGTTGTCCAATCATTCGCTCCAGCCAGCCCGCCACCAATTGATTAAAATTATCTTCATCCCGCGCCTCGGGAAGAGTGGCCAAATCGATTTCATCAACTTTCGGCTGTCGTTTCCGATAATGATCGGCAATGGTGTTTCGAGCGATGCGGAAAGTCCAATACTGAAGGCGATCCATTTTCTCCAGGGAATCTACGCCATTGTGGATGCGCAAAAACGTTTCCTGCAACAAATCCTCGGCCAGGTGTTCGTCCCGCACCCGGGCCAGGATGAAATGATGCAATCTCGACCTGAACTCCCGCCAAACCTTTTCCGTGGGTCCGGTGGAAGACACAGGCTTCTTTAAATTATCGCTGTCGAGAAAGCGGACCATATTAGAACCTATCTCAAATTAGAAGATGACGATGCAGAGAGCCATTATGGGTTATGAGCAAGGCGTGTCGGAACGAGCCGGGCTGGAAGCCCTGGCGTCCCGACGGAACGCCGCTCAAGCTCATAATGGCC
>JAJFLT010000003.1 GCA_021772555.1 Opitutales bacterium
AGGTCATAGGTGTCGAGGACCACTGGATCGACGAGGATTTCAACTACCTCCTCGCGATCCCCCCCGATATCGACTTCGAGAATTTCACCAATCCCCTCCAGTTCATCCTTTAGTTTCCGGGCCATGCGAACAATCTGCCGCTCCGGCACGTCCCCATAGAGGCTGATGGTGATGACGGGCTCCAGGGCGAGGTTGATTTCATTGACGATTGGTTCTTCGGTTTCTTCCGGAAGCTCCGGTTGGGCCAGATCGACCGCTTCCCTCACATCGTTGAGGGCTTCGTCAAGGTCGGAGCCGGCCTCGAATTCGAGTGTCACACTGGCGCTGCCTTCCGAGGCCAGGGCGGTCATTTCCTTGACTCCTTCGATGCTGCGCAGCTCCTTTTCCATAGGCCGGACGAGGAGCCGTTCGCCGTCTTCGGGAGAAATACCCTCATGCACCATGGCCACATAAATCCAGGGAACGGTGATATCCGGGTTGGCCTCCTTCGGAATGGTCACATAGGCATAAATGCCCGAGACCAGAATCAAGGCCAGGAACATGAGCACCGTTCGGGCGTGGGCCAGGCAAATGGTTATGAAGGTTTTAATCATCGGTTGCTGTGTTTACAGTTTTCAATGTTCTGGTGTCAGGATGGGGGATGCGGTCAGGATTCTGTCTTCCTGAAACCCGAAACCTGCATCCTAATAGTTCCACTATTCCTGCAATTGGCCGACATGGCTCCGGTCTTTGGCGTCGACGGGCAGAACCTCCTCGGTATCCATGCGGGCCAGGACTCTGTCTCCGTCTCTGGCGAATCCCTGGCCCACGGTGATGACCCTGACCTCATCCGGTAATCCGGAAAGCCATACCCCATTCGTATCGGCCTTAACCAGTTGGGCGGGGACGAATATTACGTTGTCCTTCTCGTCTACTATCTTGATGCCGAGCACGCCCTGATCGTCGAGGGACAACAATGCGGATGAAAGGTAATGGGCGAGGGTTGTTTCCACCGGGATAAACATCAGGCCGGTCAATCCCGCGGGAATGTGGGAACCGGCGTTGGGGACCTCGATTTCAATGTTGTAAGTGCGGCTTTCCTCATCTGAATAGGGTGCCAAATAGCGAAGACGGCCCTGCACGATGTCTCCCGAGGCCAGTTCCGCCTTGCCCGTCATACCCACTTTCAAGGCGTCGATTTCGCGCTCGGTTACTTTCCCTTTGATAATCAGGGGATCCAGTTCAAGGAGAAGCCCTACAGGATCGCCATCCTGCATATAATCGCCCTCTTCAATATAGCGTTCTCCCAAAATGCCGGCGAATGGCGCCAGTATGCGTGTTTTTTCGATATCGATGGAAATGGTTTCAACCTGCAACCGGGCCGCTTCCAGGGCGGCAAAAGATTCCGCCACCTTGGTCTCGGACTGGTAGCCTTTTTCCGCCAGTTCCTGAGAGGCCTCGTGTTCGAGCTGCCGCTGTTTCAACAAGGCCTTCGATTGGGCCAGCCGATTGTTGCGATCGCGCATTTCTATTTTGGCGATCAATTCTCCTTTATCCACCAGGGCACCGCGTTCCGCCCCCACCAGGATGACGCGCCCGGCCGTTTCCGCCTTGATTGAGACCTTGCGGGCGGCATCTGTTTTGCCATGAATAATGACCTCCCGAACCACCGGTTGGGCCCGCTGGCGACGCACCCGTACGGCCAGAAGCGGGCTTTCACCCTCCTCCGTTACCGTTGGCTGCGCGGAGTCGTTTTCTTCGCCATTGCCGATAATGAAGCGCGAGGCCAGCCAAAGCAACAGTATGGCAAATATGCTTAACGCAATGAGGATAGATTTGTTCATTCCTTGAAAAGGTTTTATGTGTTTTTGCAGTGGACACCCGAAATAAGATTCTGTTCAGGCAGCTTTTTCCCTTTAAAAACGGCCTGCTTAATAATGAAGTCAATATAGGACGCGCCGGTTTACGAAAAAGATTCAACAACAAAATACCATTGGTAATAATTTTCAAGTTTGGAAAGCAATCTAATTTCGGTTAACCAATGGCCACCGTTTCCGATTTTCAAAAAAAGGTCTAAACGCCCTTTTTTTAACGATCCCGTGGTAGTTTGGCCAAACCGAATCCGGCACCCAGGCCGGCCAGCAGGCAAAGAGCCATCAATACCAGCTTGGGCATGGCAATGTCCCAGAGGAAAAATCGCAGGGTCACCCCCTCCGTATTTTGAAAAATCAGTATTAAAATGAGGATGAGGACAATCCCTAGGGCAACCCACCTGATTCGATTTATGAGACTGCCTTCCATAGCGCGGGAAATTATTTAATTGATACAATTAAGACGACTGGCGCAAAGGAATTGACGAAATACGGCCGAAAGATCAACCGGCATGCGGTTAATTATCGATTACTTCGCACTCGGTAGTTTTCAGGGACAATTGTTTGATGGCGCTGATTTTGTCGCGGAAAGAAGCGGCGTCCTCATAGCGTTCACTGGCCACAGCCTGCTCCATTTTGTTCTCAAGTTGCAGGATGCGGTCATCGATCAAGTTTTCCGCCAGAGCCTTGGCCGGGATCTTACCCATATGTTTGCCCCCCGATTGTAATTTATGCAGAATTGGCTCAAGCAGGTCCCCAAAAGTTTCATAACATTCAGGACAGCCGAAGCGCCCGAATTTCTCAAAGTCCTTCTGCGTAAACCCGCAGGCCTCGCACCGCACTACCTTGGTCAGGTCAAGGGATTGAATTTGCGGGGTTTTTTTGCCCAGATGGAGTGCCCCGAAGCCTTGGGCGGAGATGGTTTCCACCTCCTCGGCATGTTCCTGACATAGACATATTTTGGTCACGTTGCCCCCTTTGACAAAGGACAAAAATACCGACGCGGGTTTTCCGCATTTGGAACATTTCGGTTCTTTGCTCATTAACTTCAATATGACGCAAATTTCGTGGAATGACAATAGCGTTGTTGGTAAAAACAATACTTTGGCACTTTTAAGCTCCCCTGAAGGTTTGACCGGCGGTTTTCGCCACACGCATTTCCGCTTGCCGGGGGTCTCGTCTCCAAAAATCCCGCGTTACACAACCGATACCATTCGGGGGTGAAAATCCGATGCTATTTTATTGCAGAAAAAGCTGAAAGGTTCTGGCAAACCTGCCGACTATAATAGCCTACGTTAACTTTAGAGAGTATGATTTTTTCCCTGAAAGGGGTTTTGGGGTATACAACACAGTTAGCAGTATAGTTATAGAGTGGTGGCGGGCAGCTTAGGGGTAAGCTGCCCGCTTTTTGTACACCCTTTTGGGGGCGGGTTTTCAAAATCAACCGTTTTGAACTCCTCCAGCGGAAAGATTTCATAAATAAGAATAGCTAATACCCCTTGTAAAAAATATTTCAATATTCGCATTTCTATTGAATTTCATTGAACAATATGGATTTTAGAGCATCTATTAAATTAAAGAAAGAATAGAAAAATTTTGGATTTTCTCTCGCAAGAGAGAATGGGGTAACAATCAGGAGATACATTAGGTAGAATAAGTGGCGGGCAGCTTAGGGGTAGGCTGCCCGCTTTTTGTACAGC
>JAJFLT010000021.1 GCA_021772555.1 Opitutales bacterium
AAGAGAACTGGTCCGGGCCGAGCGAAGGCAGTGACAAAGTTTATCGCGGGGGCGGTTGGGGCAGCTTCGCCCATCAATGCCGCAGTGCCGCCCGCCAGCGCCTGAGACCCGGCACAACCAGCAACCTGGTCGGTTTCCGCCCTGTCCTGGCCCCCGTGCTGGAACCTTGAGTAGGGGGTCGCGCTGCGGTCCGTTCTTCCATCGAGGCAAAACCATCAATTTTTATTTGCCAAAGCCCATTCTTTGGGCATGTTAGGCAGTATAAAGGCCGGGTCCTATGCAACGACAGACCGGTGAACTCCGCCAGGCCCGGAAGGGAGCAACGGTAGCCAGGATTTGCGTGTGCCGTAGGGTGCCTGGCCTTTTTTTGTACGGTTTCATCGATGTCAGTTGGAGGGTGCGGAACACGAAACGGCGTTGTCCCTGGAATCATTATAATTCATCCAGGTTTGTGCCATCATGGTTTTTAAATTTGAGTTGGGATCAAATTATTTTGCAATCTTCGGCCCTGACAATTTAACCTCCCTTTCATGGAGGCGGGATACCAGGTAATTGCGCGCCGTTGGCGCCCCCAGCAGTTCGACGAGCTGGTGGGGCAGGACTATATCGTGCGCACGCTGAAAAATGCCATCAGCGGGCAGCGTATCGCTCACGCCTACATGCTGGTGGGACCCCGTGGCACGGGAAAAACAAGCATGGCACGGCTCTTTGCCAAGGCTCTCAATTGCGAGCAAGGGCCCACCATCACCCCATGTAATGATTGTCCAGCCTGTCAGGAAATTACGGCAGGGAATTCACTTGATGTGATCGAGATCGACGGCGCTTCCAACAATTCCGTGGAGCAGGTGCGCGAGTTGCGGGAGGACTGCCAATACGCACCGACCCGTGGCCGCTATAAAATTTACATCATCGACGAGGTGCACATGCTTTCCAATGCGGCCTTCAATGCTCTTTTGAAAACATTGGAGGAACCGCCGTCGCACGTTATTTTTATTTTTGCCACCACGGAATCGCAAAAAGTTTTGGCTACCATCGTCTCCCGCTGCCAGCGTTTCGCATTTCGGCCCATTGCCGATTCCGTTATTGCAGAAAAATTATCCAGCATCGCTCAAACGGAGAAGATTTCGGTGGAAAACGAGGCTTTGCAAACGATAGCCCGTCTGGCCAACGGAGGCATGCGTGACGCCCAATCCATTCTCGACCAGATGATCTCCTTCTGCGGCGATACGATTGAGGAACAGGATGTGCTCGATGTCTACGGACTGGCCCCTCCGCAAGTAGTGGAGTCCTTGGCCAAAGCGGTGGCAGCGGGTGATTACAAGCGCATCATGGAACTGGTTGAGGAACTCGACGGGGAAGGCCGCGATCTCTACCGGGCATTGCTCGACCTGCAAGCGCTGACCAGGAAAGTCTTGCTGGAGGCGGTTGGCCAAAATGGTTCCACCGAGAGCCTGGGCCGGCTTTTGACGGCGGAAGAGCTGATGCGCATGCTGGAAGCCCTGCGGGAGGGGGAGCAATCGGTAAAAATGGGCCTCAGCGATAAGGTCAATTTCGAGGTTGCCCTGCTGAACGCCGTCGAGGCCAGCCGTGCGCGGGCCATCGACACGCTAATTCGTGAAATCTCAGGCATGGCGCAGGATTTACCCGAAGGTTCGCCAAAAAAAAAAGTAGCTGAAGCAACGCCTTTACCCGTTGTACCCGAATCTTCTTATGACCCGTTCCCACCGGCGGAGGAAAAGAAACCACCTCCTGAGCCGGAATTCGAGCCCATTGCGGAGGAATTAGCGGTCGAGGAAGCGCCTGAAGAGAGCTTCGGCGAGGAAGAATTGGTTTTGCCTGAAACTCCGCCTGAACTGGAAGACCTGGTGGCCGAAATTCCGGAATCGACCAAAAAAATCATCGAGGAACAATTGAAAGGACGATTCCGGGAAGTCCAGAAAATCGATACCGGTAAGCTGATTTAAGGGAGGAATAGGTGTCGGGTGTCAGGTGTCAGGAATCGATAGTAGGTCAAGACATGGTTTACGGGCTTGAACATTGAAACCTGAATCCCCCATCCTATATCCAGGAACCAGAATTACGCATCGGGCGGAACGCTGAAGAGGCTGTCGTTGTCGAGGCGTTGGAAGAATCTGCGGTCGGGGGTGTTGTCGCCGAAGGTCCAGATCCAGCCGGGGGTGTCGCTGAAGAGGAATTGCCAGCGATAGGTGCCTTCATTGAGAAATATCCATTCCTGCAAGCCCAGGTCGAAGAGGAAAATGACTTCCTCAGTGCTGTTATCAGACACAAACTGCCAGCCGTGCTCGTCGTGGAAGATCCAGGGCCAGACATCAACATTGTAGTTCAAATACCAAGGGGAGGCCATCCATCCGGGGAAACTGACAATGGGCATGCCCCTAAAGACATCCAGGCTTTGCTAGTTGTCATAAGAAACTACCGTGCCGTTGGCTTGCAGCCCATCAACAACTTGCCATGCCATCGAATCTTCCCCCAGATCGAGAACGTTGTCTCCGATATCGAGGAATCTCAAATTCGTCAATCCGCTTAATGGACTGAGGTCGCTGATCTGGTTGGAGGATAGATCCAGGTCAAACAACAAAGTTAATCCGCTCAAGGGGCTGAGGTTGTTGATTTGGTTGGAGGATAGATGCAAAGCAGTCAAATTCGTCAATTCGCTCAAGAGGCTGAGGTCGCTGATTTGGTTGGAGTTAAGAATCAGACCACCCAAAGTAAACAATCCACTCAACGGGCTGAGGTCGCTGAATTGATTGTCGGAAAGTGACAAGGATCTCAAATTCGTTAATCCGCTTAAGGGACTGAGGTCGCTGATTTGGTTGGTGGAAAGATGTAGACCGATTAAGGAGTTCAACCCGCTTAAGGGACTGAGGTTGTTGATTTGGTTGGAGGTAAGCAACAGACCAATTAGAGAGTTCAACCCGTTTAAAGGGCTGAGGTCGCTGACCTGATTGTCGGAAAGTGACAAGGTTATCAAATTCGTCAACTCACTCAACGGACTGAGGTCGCTGATTTGATTATCCGTAAGGTCTAATCTAGTTAAGGAGGTCATTCCGCTTAAGAAACCAAGATCGCTGATTCGAGAGTCGGATAGGGTTAAGCTAGTCAAACTTGCAAATTCTCTCAGTTGATTCAGGTTGTTGATCGGATTGGAACCAGCCGACAGTTCTCTTAAGCTGGCCAAACCTAATATCAGGCTGAAGTCACCGATCTGGTTGCCTGAAATATCCAGGTCTTGCAATTCCGATAAATTTTCCAATGGTTTCAAGTCGCTGATCGAATTGGAACCGACAAAAAGACTTCCCAGAGAGGTCAGTTCGCCCAAGGGACTCAAATCGCTGATCTGGTTATTATTGAGTTCCAGTTGACTCAACTTGGACAATCCGCTCAAGAGGTTGAGGTCGCTGATCTGGTTGTCGTTAAGTCTCAGTCGATTTAAATCAAGCATCCCGATCAACGGACTTAAGTCACTGACCTGGTTGTCATTAATGCCCAACCTAAGCATAAGGGTCATATCGCTTAACGGGCTCAGATTGTTGATTTGGTTGGAACCGATTTCCAGATTAGTCAAGGAAGTCAAGCTGCTCAAGGGGCTCAAATCGCTAATCTGGTTGGTATCGAGATTAAGGGAATCCAATTTAATCAACCCACCTAACGGGCTCAAATCGCTGATCTGGTTTCTGGCGAGTTGAAGGGAGCTCAAACCGGTCAATTCACTCAAGGGGTTGAGGTCGCTGATCTGGTTGGAGGATAGAGATAGTCGTTCCAAAGCGGTCAAGCCGCTCAAGGGGCTCAAGTCACTGATCTGGTTCTGCGTTACTGTAATGTCTTTCAATTCAGTTAAACCGCTCAAAAAACTCAAATCGTTGATTAGATTGGTGGAAAAACTCAATCTGGTGAGGGGGGTCAGCCCGCGCAAAGGGTCTGGGTCTCTAACCCGGTTAGTGCTTACATTCAGATCGACTAATGCAATCAAGCTGCTCAAGGGACTGAGGTCGCCGATCCGGTTGCCCCAAAGGTTAAGCGTGGTCAGATTCACGGCGGTCTCCAAACCGGACAAATCGGCAACATTTGAAAAAGTGGCCGACAGGGAAGTCAGGGATTCCATGTCCTCAGCGGTTAATTCACCCGTGGGCTTGCCCAGCTGATCACGAATGGCGGCTTCCAAACTGCTATCGGGTATTTCGACAGCTATGGCGGAGGTGGCGCTCAAAGCCAGCAGCAGGCTGGTTACGAATGTGCTGCTTTTTGGGAAGAGGGAGAAGATTGAATAATTTCCCTGCATTTGGATCGGTTTTTTTGAAATTTATTCAGATTGGGATATACCAACGTAATTTGGCCGGATTCGATTGTCAACTTGGGCAACATAAAATAATGTGGGAAACGTGATGTGGGATTGGTGTAGCAGGTGTCGGGTGTCAGGTTTCAGGAATTGGGAGAGGGACGCAGGATGCTTGATTCAGGCGCCAGGAGGAGGGATGCAGGTTTCAGGAATTGACATTTTTAAAACTGAACACTGAAACCTTTGTTCAATAATTGCAGAAGGACACCAGCATTTTCCCAACACCCGACGACCTCAGTTCACGGGCAGTCCGGGCGGGACGCTGAAGAGGCTGCCGTCGTCTAGGCGTTGGAAGAATCTGCGGTCGGGGGTGTTGTCGCCGAAGGTCCATATCCAGCCGGGGGTGTCGCTGAAGAGGAATTGCCAGCGATAGGTGTTTTCATTGAGAAATATCCATTCCTGTAAGCCGAGGTCGAAGAGGAAAATAACCTCGGCGGTGCTGCCTTCGAAAACGAATTGCCAACCGTGCTCGTCGTGGAAAATCCAGGGCCATTGGGAGGTATTGTAATTGGCGTACCAGGGCGACGATTTCCAGCCGGGAAAATTGGGGATATCCGTCCCGCCGAAGACATCGCCTTGGTTGGAATTGGTAACGGTAACGAGAAAAGAGATTTCGGCAGTGAGGCCGTGTGTATCGAAGGTGGCTACCGTAATTTCGGCATCACCCGTTTGACCTGGGTTGAAGTCGAGGCGTAGTTCGCTGCCGACAATCGTGACAGTAAGGAGGTTTTGGTTAGAATTAGTGAACTGGAAAGACAAGACCGCATCCGGGTTTTCCTGCGTCGGGTATAGAGCGATAGTCGAAACAGTGCTAAACGTTATCCAGTGTTCCGGCAATATAGTGCCTTCGCCATTGAAGCCAGTCAGGGGAACATTATTAAATACGCCGCCATCCAGGTTCCAACGAGTAAGATTAGCAATAGCATTTACTGTAGATATGCTGCTCCCAATTACACGTCCGAAGACAGTAAAGCCGCCATTTTGATCATCAAGGTTGTTAACTCCATCCGCTGTATTGTTAACGAGGTTGAAAAACCACTGGTTGGTGGCACTGTTGGGATCCCCCCCGAGTTTTGCCATAGAGATAGTTCCGAGAGTATTCGAGATACCGGGTTCGTTCAGAACAGGGTCAACATCAGTGACTGGATTCAAGGCAAAATCGCCTACTCCCTGGTTATTGATAAAGCCGCCGCCCTGGATGACAAAGCTAAGGGCCGAACGGTGAATAATCGAATTATCGTAATTTCCTCCGTTGACAAGATTGAGAAAATTGGCGACCGTTATGGGGCGGTTGTAAGGCGTGTTGGCGTCGAATAATTCCAGGTCGATTTTACCCAGATTAGAATCGAACTGAACGACTTGCCCAAGGACATTGGCCACCTGGAAGTGGTTTCGCAGATCGAATGCGAGGGTCGTGGAGGTGTCGGGATCAACCATGTTGGCAATGTCGGAGAGAACGAACGGGCCCGTAAAATCATTGGGTAATGTTACGAGTTGTGAAAGAGCCTTCGGTAATGGAAGGGCCATCGTTAAGAATAGAACGGTGAGGATTAGAGTATGGCGCATGGCAAACGGTTGGGAAAAATAGGTTCTAGTGAGTATTGAGAAATTGTTATGCGATTAAGCTAAAAAAACTAACTATGTGTATAGAGGCAGGTAGCGTTCTTCGAGGTAGCGGATGAGCCCTTGGGGAGAGAGTTCCTGACCGGTAACCAGGCGGGTTAGTTCCAGGGTGCCGTATTGGCGGCCCCGGCGGTGGACATTTTCCCGCAGCCAGTTCAATAGCCGACCGAACTCGCCCTTGGCGAAATCTTCATCGATATCCGGGTATACCTCCTTGACCCGGTACCAGAGCTGAGCCGCAATCATATTGCCCAGACAATAGCTGGGGAAATACCCAAAAGCGCCACCCGACCAATGCACATCCTGGAGGCAGCCTTCGGCCATGTTTTTGGGTCTCAGACCGATGATTTCCTCCGATGCGCTGTTCCAGGCTTCCGGCAGCTCAGCCACCGTCAATTCTCCGGAAAAGAGTTTTTTCTCCAGTTCGAAACGCAGGATAATATGTAAGTTGTAAGTTACTTCATCCGAATCCACCCGGATGGGGGTGAGGCTTACGGCATTGATGGCCGAGAACAGCTCGCGGCTGGAGACATCGGCCAGTTGGGTGGGAAAAGTTTCCCGCAAGACCGGCTCCCAGTATTGCCAAAATGACCGACTGCGACTGACCTGATTTTCCCACATACGGCTTTGTGATTCATGCATGGCCATGCCGATGGCCTCGCTTAAGCCCGTCCCCAGATGCTCAAGCGGCAGACCCTGTTCATAGAGCCCGTGGCCGGTTTCATGGATGGTGCTGAAAATGGCGTCGAGCGGGTTGTCGATATTGTAACGGGTCGTCATGCGAGTATCAGCCCCATTGCCAGAGCAAAAAGGGTGCACGGAGGTGTCGATGCGTCCGCGACTGAAATCGAAACCGATTTTGACCGCAACTTGCTTTAAGAAGCTTTCCTGACCATCTCGCGGGAAACCTTTGAAAATGGTTGTGTCTGGCTTCACCGGGGAATCGACAATCCGCTTTACCAATGGCAAAAGGTCGATTTTTAGAGAACTGAAAATTTCATCCACAAAAGTCGCGGTGAGCCCTGGGTCATGCTTATCGATGTGGTAATCGTAGGCCGTTTCTTCGCTGTAACCGACCCGGCCCGATTCCTCTTTGGCCATCTCCAACTGTTTTTGCAGGAATGGGGCAAAAATTTCAAAATCGCCTTTTTGCCTGGCTTCGACCCAAGCATGGTAGGCCCGGCTGTTGAGCGCTGTTTTGCGGGCTACGAAGGTAGGAGAAAGCTTGACCGCCCGATCATAATTGCGACGGGCTTCCCGAATAACGGTCAGCTTTTCGGTGCCAACGTCGGCCTCTTCAGAATTTCCGTTCAGCCCTGCTTCCAATTCATCGAGCCAATGTGCCAGGCGCTCCTGGGTGCATTCGCGGTGGACAATTTCGGATAATGCGGCCATCTCCTGGGCTCGGCGCTCGCCACTACCCGACGGCAAGTTGACCTGTTCGTCCCATTCCAGCAATTCGAGGGCCGTCTTGAGGCGATTGACGCGCTGCAAATCGGAGACCAAATCCTCAAAGATTGTTTTAGATATCATGCCAGCAGTATTTTATGCCTCAATTAGAGGGCAAACCCTAAAATGACCGGAAAAGTTGCAACCAGGGCGCCGAATGCAATTCCCTTTGACTTGGTTGGCGGGGTGGGCATATGTACCGTTGAATATAAATCTTGATTGGAAATGAGTATAGATGCGTCAGCAGAGTTGCCGGGGGAGGCCGGGGGTTTGAAATTCGCGATTGTGGCAGCACGCTTCAATGGGGAGTTTGCCGAAGCCCTGCTCAAAAGCGTGGTTGAAAACCTGGAGTTAGCGGGTGTTTCCCCGGACGATATCGAGTGTGTCCGGGTTCCCGGTTCGCACGAGGTTCCCTTTGGTATTTCCATGTTGGCGGAAATCGATGAGCACGATTGCCTACTCGCTCTGGGCGTCCTCATCGGAGGCGATACCCAGCATCACATTATGGTGGGTAGTAATGCCGGTTTGGAGTTGCAGCGTATCTCCACCGATTGTCAGGTGCCTGTCATTAATGGCATCCTGGTGGCGGAAAACCGGGAACAGGCGGCGGCCCGCACGGGTGGCTCAATCAACCGGGGGAGGGAATTTGCCCTGGCCGCGGTTGAAATGGCTTCACTACGGAAGAAGTTGGTTGAGCGGTTGAATAGTTATGAGCCAAAGGGAAACTCATTTCCAGAGGAATGGGAAGAAGGGTTCGATATCTCGAAATCCTGACCGAGAAAATCATCGTGAGTACCCGACGGGACAACCGGATTGCCACAGTGCAATTCCTTTATATGTGGGATATAAACCCCTCGAATAAAATCGAGGCAGATATGGCGCAATTTTTTGGCGATCAGGATAAACCTCGTGATTATTATGTTTTCGCAGAAGAGCTGGTTTTGGGAATTCATGAGCATATCGAGGAAATCGATGGTATTATTCTGGAATATACGCAAAACTGGGATTTTAAGCGCATTGCCAAAATCGATCTTGCCATCCTCCGTTTGGCTATTTTCGAAATGCTCTATCGGCATGATGTTCCGCCCATCGTATCCATCAACGAAGCTATCGATTTGAGCAAGATATTCTCCATCGAGGATGCCAAGAGATTCATCAACGGGATTCTCGACGAGTTCAAACTGAAACTGCGACGGCCTTTGCGGGAAGCTTCGCCGGACGGATAGGAAGCAGGTGTCAGGTTTCAGGTGTCGGGAAAGATGAGACATAATTCAGGAGCTAGGAGGGAATTTTGCCGGTGTGCATAGTTGAATGATGAAAACGCTTTTTTCTAAATTCAAAGAGGGCCTCAAGCGAACGACCCCTACTTTTTACCGTGTTTTCGGAGAGAGCGGGGGTATTTTTGGCGGCAAGACGCTGGATGCCGGTTCCCTCGAAGAATTGGAGGAGGCGCTTTATGGAGCGGACTTCGGCGTGGAAACCACGTCGGAAATTCTCAATGAGATTGAGGCCGCCTTGAAAAAAGAAAAACAACTGCGAGGGTTGGAAGCGGCCCGAATTGGCGCCACCGTTCTGAAACGACGGATGGAGGGGGCCGAGGGGCGTTTGCTTTCCACCGAGAACAACCCGGAAGTCATTTGCCTGGTGGGAGTCAATGGTTCAGGCAAAACCACCACGGCGGCCAAACTGGCCCATCTTTTTACGGGCGAAGGGCGCACGGCGCTTTTAGGGGCTTGCGACACTTTTCGAGCGGCTGCCAATGAGCAGATCAAAACCTGGGCCGAGCGGCTGCATATCGATCTGGTGGCGAGCCACCACGGAGCCGATGCCGGGGCGGTGGCTTTCGACGCTTATCAGGCGGTAGCCAGCCGTGGGCGGCAAATCCTGATCCTTGACACGGCGGGCCGTCTGCACACCAAAGGCAACCTGATGGAGGAATTGAAAAAAATTCGACGAGTCCTGCAAAAATTAAACGGAACCGCCCCGCACCACAGTTGGCTGGTGGTGGATGGCAGCCTGGGGACGAATTCGATCGAGCAGGCGCGGGTCTTTCACCGGGATTTTGGCCTCAGCGGTTTGGTCGTGACCAAGCTCGACGGTACCAGCCGGGGCGGCGCCTTGGCCGGAATTTATGGCGAACTCAAGTTGCCCATCTACTTTGTCGGTCTGGGCGAACAGCCGGAGGACTTGCAGCCCTTTTCGGTGGACACCTACGCAAAGGCCATTTTTGGTCTGGGGGAAGAATGAGCGCAATTCTGCAAGTCGAACTGGGCAAACGAAGCTACCCCATCCATTTTGGCAGCCATGTGGCCGCAATCCTGCGCCGGGACATCGCGAACCTCAAAGCGGAAAGCCGACCGGTGGCCGTTGTCACTGACGAGAACATCAAAAGATGCCAAGGTGCCTATATTGCCGGTCTTGGGCCGGATTTGCCCACAATGACGTTACCGCCGGGTGAGAAAACGAAGTCGTTCGCCCATTTGGAGGCAATATGTGAATTCCTGGCCCAAACCAAACTCGATCGCAACAGTTGCCTTTTGGCCATCGGCGGCGGCGTGGTGGGGGATTTGACCGGTTACTCGGCGGCCAGTTTTCTGCGTGGCATCGATTATTGCCAGGTACCCACTACATTGCTGGCTATGGTGGACAGTTCTGTGGGGGGAAAGACGGGAATCAACCTGGCGGCGGGGAAGAACCTGGCGGGAGCCTTTCATCAGCCCAGGGCGGTTTATGTCGATACCTCACTTCTGGCGACGCTTCCGCCTAGGGAATTTGCGGCGGGTATGGCGGAAGTAATCAAAACAGCCCTGCTGGCAGATCTTTCGCTCTTTGACCAATTGCAATCATCGGGCCAACTGAACCCGGCCAGCCCACAACTGCCGGAGATCATTCGCCGCTGCTGCGAAATCAAGGCCGCTATTGTGGCCGAGGACGAGGAGGAAAGGGCCTCGCAAGGCGGTCGCGCCCTTCTCAATTTGGGGCACACTTTCGCCCACGCTATCGAGGCGGTGACCGCCTACGGCAGCTACCAGCATGGGGAAGCGGTCGGTCTTGGCCTGATCCTGGCGGCGCGCCTTTCCCAAAAACTGGGGCATCTAGAGGAAAAAGATTTTCTGGCCGTCAAAGAGGCCGTGGGGGCGTATGGTTTGCCGGTTCGACTTTCCAGCCCGCTTTCCGCACTGGAACTATGCGAGGCGATGAAACGGGACAAGAAAGTCCGTGGGGGAGAAGTGCGTTTCGTCATCCTGAGGAGCCTTGGAAAAGCGGAGACGGCCAATGGCATCCCGGAACAATTATGGCGTGAATTGTGGATTGAAGTCGGTGCTGAAAACCATTAGGTTGAACGTAATAAAATAAACCGGGGGCCGGATTAGGGTGACTTATCCACTCCCCGGAAAAAATCGATCGCATGGCCGGATTTGACGAAAATATTGTCCGCGAGTACTTTGAACTGCACGGGTTTCTGGTGCGGCAGTTGCGAAAGTACCAAGTGCAGTCGCGCAAAAAACTGGCCGAGGAAGAGATCGATTTACTGGTTTACAACCCGGCTTTCGTCAAGGGCGAGCGCAGCCCCGAATTTCTCCTTTTTTCGAGCGAACTTCCCTATATCCATCGGGCAGTGGTGGTGGTAAAAGGATGGCACTCAACGTTGCGGTTCAATCCCTCGACTCTTAAAAGCAGTTCCGAGATATTCCGTTTTCTGGAGAGAACGGTATTGAAACAGGCGGAAAAGCTGTTTCAGGTGGATACCGAGGAGCTGGAAAATGTGGCGGAAATGCTCAAGATCCTCGTTTTGCCGGGCTTGCCAACAGCGGAACCGCATCGCTCCGAGAGCATTCGACTGCTCAAGGAACACGGGGTGGACGGGATCATTTCATTCCGCTCCATGCTGCAAGACATTCTCAAAAAAGTGGAAGTCAATTTGAACTATCAGAAATCCGACACCTTGCAGATTCTGCGCATATTAAAAAACTATGATTTGGTAAAGGATCCCCAGTTGGAGCTGTTTAACCGGGAAGGTTAGGCCATGAAAAAGATCGCCATCACCTGCGGGGATCCCGCCGGAATCGGTCCTGAAGTGATCGCCTCGTGGCTGGAAAAAAACAAGGAAAAGGACGATGCCCTAGAGGTTGCCATACTGGGGCCTCACAGATGGTTGCAACGATTGAATTTTCCACCCGCTTTTGAAAAAACTCGGGTGGGGCTGCCCGATTTCGAGGCCATTCCTGGGCAACCGAATGTGCCTGGCGCGCGGGTGGCCCTTGAGGCATTGGAGAAAGCGGCCCAAGGCTGCCGGGACGGACAATTCGACGCAGTGGTGACCGGTCCCATCAGCAAAGAATGGATGAAAAAGGCTGGTTTTGCATTTCCGGGGCATACGGAATTTTTTGCCGACCGCTGGGGCGGGGATGCCGTCATGGCATTTGCGGGCGGTAGAATGAAAGTAGTTTTGGCCACTCGGCATGTTCCTTTGGGAGAAGTGGTTTCCCATTTGACCGAATATACTGTGGAAAAAACTGTGGTGCAGGCTGAGCGGTTGGCTCGCTCTCTGGGTTCGCCATGCCCCCGGATCGGTGTTTGCGGGCTTAACCCCCACGCGGGCGAAGGCGGCATTCTGGGGATCGAGGAGCGGGATTTTATCGATCCGGTATTGAACCGCTTGCGCACAAACATTCCAGGACTTTCGGCCTGTCAACCGGCCGACACTTTGTTTTGGAGACATCTGGAGGACGAATTCGATGTGGTCGTTGCCCTTTATCACGACCAGGGATTGGGGCCGCTGAAAGTCGTTGATTTCCACGCTACGGTAAACATAACCCTCGGGCTTCCATGGGTTCGCACGAGCGTTTCGCATGGAACCGCTTTCCCCATCGCTGGTCGGGGAATGGCGGACCCGACGAGTATGGGAAATGCCATTGAAATGGCGCTCAAACTTTCCGGGAGCAAATATGGCGCCCCTGCAACATGAGGCGCAATGTCATTGCCAAATGTAAAAGTGGCCGCTATATTTATCGTTTTTCAATAACTTATGGCTGAAGCAATTTCCATCGACCTTCCCGAAGGCATCCGCATGGGCAATGAGAACCTGATCCTGGTCACGGATCTGGCGGGGAAAAAATTGCTCGAACTGGCCGAGCGGGAAAATCAGGACAACCTCTTGCGGGTGGCCATCACGGGGGGCGGCTGCAATGGTTTGTCCTACCGCTTGAAATTTGTCGATTCGCCTAAACGTGGGGACATACTGGTACATTCGAGCGGAGTGCGTATCCTCGTCGATAGCAAAAGTGCCCTCTACCTGAAAGGCACTGAGCTCGACTACTCCACGCGCCTCATATCGGGAGGCTTTAAATTTTCCAACCCCAACGCGACAAGCAGTTGTTCCTGCGGGGAGAGTTTCAGCATTTAGAACCTATCTCCACCTCCATGATGATGGCAATCCAGTCGCCTGCCTCATAACGGAAAACATGCTAGGACGAAAAAAGAAGTATCTGGAAAATCTCAGCTTCGGCATCGATATATTTGCCGGGACGATCCTGTTGTTCGGGGTCTATCTTTTTCTTCTCCACTTTGGGGAATTATGGGAAGCGTTTCTGATCGCCGTAACCGGGTATCCTTTTTACATCCAGAACGTCTCTCACCTGGCTGACGAAAAATGGATTTTTCTGGTTATCCTTTTTAATCTATTCGCGTCCCTCCGCCTGAACCGGTATTATCAGGTCAACCTCTTTGCGGATTGGCCGGAGGTGCTTTTTCAATCTTTTAAAAGCATAGCCATCGGTGTCGGTATGATAACGGTTTTCTTTTATTTTTTCTCCTACCATGGCGCCAACCGCTCCCTCCTATTCGGTTTTGCCGGCGTTTTTTATTTTTATCACATAGTCAAGGAATTGGGTTTGCGCCGTTATCTGATCGGCTATTACGAGCGAAAGCCTTTGGAAGCCTTGCTGGTTTGCCCATGGGGTGAATTAAGCGACAAATTGGCGGATTTCGAACAGCGTCAGCAATCGAGTGTGCTCATCAAAGGAGTAGTCCTGACCGGTGAGGTGGAGGAGGAGAGAGAAAACGAGGCAAAGAACGATGTTCCGATCCTGGGAGAAATAGCGGATATTGGGTCCATCCTTTCCCGGGGCCGTTTTGATCTGGTTTTTCTGGTTGCTTCGGATCCGCAAAGGGAAAGGAGCATTCTCATAATGGCGGAAGAACAAGGGATTGAGGTCTGGTATTTCTCGAATTTTATATCGCCTCTTTTGGCTCGGCCCGAAGTCGACGAATTTGCGGGGAAACCGATTATTGTTTATCGAACGGTATCTCATTACGAAGGAAAGTTTTTGGTCAAAAGGGGTGTCGATATCGTTATTTCTTCCCTTCTCTTGTTCGCCACCAGTCCGATTTTTTTGATCGTTTCCCTGATAATAAAAATAAAGACGCATGGATCGGTTTATTATGCCCAGGAACGGACGGGGTTGCGCGGACAGGTATTCAGAATGTATAAATTCCGCACCATGCTTCCGGGAGCGGAGGAGCAATTGGAGCAATTGAGGGGCCAAAACGAGATGAAAGGCCCTGTTTTCAAATCCGGCGAGGATCCGCGGGTCACTCCGGTTGGGAAATTCCTGCGGCGCTACAGCCTGGATGAATTGCCCCAATTGTGGAATGTGCTCAAAGGTCAGATGAGCCTGGTGGGGCCGCGACCGCTGCCCGTTTATGAAACGAGGAATTTCGAGGCGTTTAAAGACCACCGCCGTTATAGCGTCTTGCCCGGCCTGACCGGCCTGTGGCAGGTTTCCGGTCGCAGCCAAATAGAGGATTTTGCCGAATGGGTGCGACTGGATCTGGAGTATATCGATTCGTGGAGCCTTTGGTTGGATTTTCTCATCCTTTTGCGCACTATTCCTGTGGTGTTGCGTGGAGAAGGGGCTAAATAGGCACCAAGGAGTGAACTGCGGCATTTTCATGAGAAAAAGGTTGTAATGAAGTGCGATTAGGACATTACTGATTGGCCATACCCAATGGGATTAAATGGAAATTTTTGCACCTGGCTCACAATGTTACAGAGGAAATTCAAGGGAAATCGCTTGTTCGGGGCGTTTATTTGAATTGAACCGTCGATAATTCCTGGATGGCTAGGTTTCCTAAATCGGGCAGACGCCCTGGTTTCAAGCAAAGGCTGCGCAAGAACGAACGTATTCGCGTTCGGGAAGTCAGATTGATCGGCCCGGATGCCAGGCAGATTGGCATCGTTCCCACGGCGGACGCCCTCCGGATGGCCAAGCAGCATGGCCTCGATCTGGTGGAAATTTCACCCACCGCAAGGCCACCCGTTTGCCGCATTCTGGATTTTGGGAAATACAAATACGAGCAGTCCAAAAAAGGCAAAGACCAAAAACCGACGGGTTCGAAAATCAAGGAAGTCAAACTGCGGGTGCGCATCGAACAGCATGATTACATGGTCAAGCTGCGACGGGCGGAGCAATTTCTGGACAAGGGCTTCAAGGTAAAGCTCACGCTCTCTTTCCGGGGCCGGGAAAATGAGCACAAGGATCTTGGTTTCGTTGTCATCAACCGAACGGTTGGCGACCTCAAGCACATAGGAACTCCCGACTCCGAACCCAGGTTGGCCGGGCGGAGCGTAATCCTTATCGTCAGTCCTCTTCCTGAAAACAAGCGCAAGATGATATACAACGAACCCCACGAAGAGGC
>JAJFLT010000201.1 GCA_021772555.1 Opitutales bacterium
TCAACCTGGTTCTGGACAAAGGAAAACCCAGGAAAGACCGCACCGGCGTGGGCACCATTTCCATATTCGGCGCTCAGGCCCGTTTCGACCTGCAAAACAGCTTTCCCCTCCTCACCACGAAAAAAGTCCACCTCAAATCCATCACCCACGAACTGCTCTGGTTTTTAAGGGGTGATACCAACCTGCAATACCTGCACGACCACAAAGTCTCCATCTGGGATGAGTGGGCCGATGAAACGGGCGACCTTGGCCGCATCTACGGGGCGCAATGGTGCCATTGGCAACGGCCCGACGGCGGCGCCGTCAACCAGATCGACCGGGTTATCGAGCAAATTCAGAAAAATCCCTACAGCCGCCGCCACATCGTCACCGCCTGGAATCCCGGCGAAATCGAGCAAATGGCCCTCACCCCCTGCCACGCATTATTTCAATTCTACGTCGACGTGGAAGAAGGCACCCTCAGTTGCCAGCTCTACCAACGCAGCGCCGACCTCTTCCTCGGCGTGCCCTTCAACATCGCCTCCTACGCCCTCCTCACCCTCATGGTGGCCCAAGTCTGCAACCTGCGCGCCGGCGACTTCATCCACACCTTCGGAGACCTCCACATCTACTCCAATCACCTCGAACAAGTTAAACTGCAACTCTCCCGCGATTTTCGCCCCCTCCCGCAAATGAAACTCAATCCCGACATTACAAACATCCGCGATTTCACCTACGACGATTTCCAACTCACCAACTACAACCCCCACCCCATCATCAGAGCCCCCATCGCAGTGTAAGAGGCAGTATCCACCTTCCCACCTGAAACCATTACCAAGCGTAGCGCCCTGTCTTCCCCCCTGACACCTGAAACCTCATCACACCCGACATCCTCCTTCCCTGAAACCTGACACCTGAAACCTCATCACCCCTGAAACCCGACACCAGACACCTGAAACCTTCACATCCCATGACCAAACCCTGGAAAGCCATCGCCGCCATGTCGCTCAACCGGGTCATCGGCGACAAAAACACCATCCCCTGGAAAATTCCCGAAGACTTCAAATGGGTCCGCCAGAACACCATCGGGCAAGTCATCGTCATGGGACGCAAAACCCATGAATCCATCGGACGCCCCCTACCCGGCAGAGAAAACATCGTCATCAGTCGAACCATGCCGGCGACCTCCGGAATAACGGTCCTACGAAACCTCGACGAAGTGGATAAAATCGAAACCGAAAAAGAAATCTGGCTTTTCG
This sequence comes from Opitutales bacterium, assembly GCA_021772555.1. Taxonomy (GTDB): domain Bacteria; phylum Verrucomicrobiota; class Verrucomicrobiia; order Opitutales; family UBA2987; genus JAJFLU01. The sequence goes on from JAJFLT010000201.1 coordinate 1,239, forward strand.
GTGGAGCACAAATCTACGGCCAAGGCCTCCCCCGCTGTTCCGACCTCTACTTAACCATCATCCAACAAGAAGTCCAGGGCGACGCCCATTTCCCCCCCTTCGAACACCTCTTCCAACTAAAAAAAATCCTCCGCCAGGAACCCCAATACATCATCTACCACTATACTAACCCAACTGCATCGAAAAAAACATCGACTTAATTTCAGAGCAAAACCATTACCAAAGAACCGGCCTGGCACATTTGAATTTCTTTGGTGCACTCACGGTAAAATAATTAATAAATTGGCGGAAGTAAATATTCTATATCATCGAGAGCGATAGAGCCTTTTTTTCGTAATTTCCTGAACAGAATGTATGTTCTTAGACTTACTGGTTCACGATAAGACCATTCTTTTATAATTGATGTTACGCCCAAAAGCACTCCTTTAAATGATAAAAAAAATCTTTTGCTGCGCCACCCATGCCTTAAATTGTTGAAAGTTGTTCCAACTAGATGAATAAAAAGACAGTAGATGGGAACGTTAAATATTGGAATCAGTAAATGATTTCGACATTTAATAATAAATCTTTCATTACCTTCTCTCTTCGGTGAAAAAAAGTGATGAATAGGTTCTGCATTCCCAAGTCTTACTACGTAACCTTTCTCCAGCATACGAATGGATAAATCCAATTCTTCTCCATCCATAAAAAGGCATTCTCTGTAACCGTTAAGACTTAGAAAATTATCTTTACGAACTGCATAGCCACCCGCGCCGAATCTAAAGCTGACACTAATATGATCTTCATCAGGAGCTTGTTGGTAAACCTCTGGGCCTTTATTAACATTAATGTATGGTATAGTAACTAACCAAACTCTAGGGTGGCTAAAATACTTAAGTGTCTGCTCAATTGTCGAAGAATTTGGCATTTCCATATCGTCATCAATAGATACAACAATAGAATTCTTTGCTAATTTCGTTCCAAGATTTCGTTGGCCAGCGCCACCAATTGATTTTTCCGAACGTACTAACTTTACCTCAGGAAATTCTTCTTCCATCATCTCGGCAGTTCCATCGGTGGAGGCATCGTCAAGAACGATCACTTCAGAGTGAACCGTTTGTTTCAGGACAGAGCGCAAAGCAACTCGCAGTTCTTCCTTTCGATTCCTAGTTGGTATTATAATTGAAACGCTTTGATCACTTCCATTCATTCATAAAAGGGAAATTCATAGTATAAGAATATTAAGATTTAAACCAGGTTGGTAAGTCGGTATATTATAAAGAGGTCAAATCGAATATCTTGAAATTGGGTACATGGAAAGAGTTTCACACTAGATTTTTTATCACGAAAATTCCAAGGCACAGAGAGTTTATTCTCAGGAGCTTCTCAAAGCAAATAGCTAAGCGCGCCCTGGTAAAAACCCAGGAGGACAGTTCCGGCGGTGAGGCAACCTAGTACTATGCGATGCGTGCTGGTTGCAGCGGCACCGAGCAATAACCCATCGGGTTGCTCCTCTTCTTTCTTCACTCCTGTTTCCGTCACCAAACGCGGCCCGTTATAGGCTTCCATTATCCAGCCGAAATAGTAATAAATGGACATGACCACTCCAATCACGGCCACCCCCAGCAATCCATAAAGTCCGGCCTTGAAAGCGGCGATGAAAATGAGTAATTTCCCGATAAACCCGGCCAGAGGTGGGATTCCGGCCAACGAACCCAGCCCGATAACGAGGACCGTTGCATTAAACGGATTCTGGCGGGCGAGGTCCTTGAAATCATCCAGCGTTAGTTCGGCATCTTCCATAGGCCCCATATTATTCATCACGCCGAAGACGGCGAAAGAAGCTAGCAGATAGGTAAAAAGGTAAAAAATAACCGCGTTGGCCGCCCACGGAACCTCGAATGAAGCCACCACCCCGATAAGCAAATAACCCGCGTGGGCGATGCCGGACAAACCCATCAGCCGCTTCACATTTCTCTGGGAAAGAGCAGCCAGATTGCCGAACAGTATCGTCAATACGGCGATGGCCCCCAGCATGGGAACAAGGACGTCCCCCAGGGGTGCAAACGGTCCCAGCACGAGGTTGATCAAAACCGCGAAGCCCCCCGCCTTGGAGGCCACGGCGAGAAATGAAGTGGTGGGCATGGGAGAGCCCTGATAAACGTCGGGTATCCAGATTTGGAAAGGCACCGCACCGATCTTGAAGGCCACTCCGCACAGCACCAATACCGCTCCCGCCAAAACCAGCAAATTATCGGGATTGGCCTCAATAAAGCTCCTCAGCAAAACAAAATTCATGGGCTCGCCGCTCGATCCCGGCAATTGCGGGTTCCCCGCCACTCCGTATAAAAGAACGATCCCAAAAAGTAAAATAGCCGAACTGAAAGCGCCTAAAATCAGGTATTTCAGCCCCGCTTCAAGGGAATAAAGACTGCCCCGGGAATAACTGACCAGAATGTAAAAGCCGACCGTCACGGTCTCCAGTGCGACGAACAGGAGAATGAAATTATTGCTTTGAACCAGCAGCATAAGGCCCGCCGTAACAATCAGCACCAAATGAAAAAGCTCCACCTTGGGTAGGCTCCTGCGCTCCGCATATTGATTTCCAAAATGACAGACCAGCATCGAACAAATGAGAAAAAAGAACCGCATGGCATCCCCACGCAAGGAGTGCAGCAAAAGCCCGTTGAAGGAACTCTCTTCGCCCATGCCGCTGAAAATCGAGGTATAGGCGACTCCCAAAATAAGGACACCCGCCTGCCCCCAAAGCGCGATCCGCGGAATGAGCGCCCGGCGCTCTCTCGGCAGAATCATTTCCATCACCAGGAGCAACAAAGCCAAAACCCCGAGAGCTATTTCGGGAAGAATCGACAACCAGGAATTATCCCTCGCGATCTCCGCATAGACTGCCATTTGATCATTCATTTTGTTAAATCCAGGGTCAACTGGCGCAGGTTTTCTGGGGTCGTGTCTGCAATTTCAGCCGTGGGAGCGCTGGCCGGGTAGAGTGATTGCAGAGCGTCATTGAGACTGTCTGAAATCACCCGGGGCCAAAATCCGACCAGGAGCAGCACAACCACTAAAATCAAAGCGGGCAGGCGCTCGCTCAACCGGATGTCCTCCATACCTTCAAAACCCGCCTTCTTTTGAACCGCCTCCGAGTAATCGCCAAAAAATATCCGCCGGGCCGCCCTCAACCCATAGAGCGCCGAGATCAAAATACCCGCCACGGCCGGGACCACCAGCCAGGTTTTAAAATTCCAGATACCGATGAAAATTCCGATTTCGCCCCAGAAATTGGCAAACCCGGGCAGCCCCGCGTTGGCCAGCACTGCCATGACAAATAAGCAGGCCAGAAGCGGCGTTTTCCGGCAAAGGCCGCCCAGTTCGTGCATCTCGCAAGTCCCGCTCCGCTTATAGATGCAGTCCGACAGCAAAAAGAGAAGCGCCACCGAAAGCCCGTGGGCAAACATCATGAGGACCGCCCCACCCACGCCGATAACCGACAAACAGGCAATACCCAGAAATGCGTAACCCATGTGCATGACCGAGCTGTAACCGATCATTTGCTTCAGGTCCCGCTGACCCACCGTGGCCAAGCCGATGAGGATGATATTTCCCAGGGCCAGCCAAATGAGCAACCCCGTCCACTGGTTCGCACCGATAGGCAGAAGTGGCGCGGCGATTTGAATGAGACCGTAAAGCCCGAATTTTTTAAGGACTCCTGCATGCATCATGGCCACGGAGGCGGGAGCGGCGCCATAGGCACGCGGAGCCCAACTGTGAAACGGCCATAACGATACCAATATGCCAAAACCAAAGAGCAGAAGAGCGAAAATATTATCCTGGGCAATGGCCGAAAATGGCTGTTCGGCGAAATAGGCCCGCATCGAGAGAATGTCGAAAGACTTCAATCCGCTGCCGCTGTAAAGAGCCAGCAATCCGATGAGCGAAATGAGGGCCCCCAAAGTCAGATATACGGCCATTTCCATGGCTGCGGGGCGCTTGCCTTTGCCTCCCCAAACGGCAATCGCTATGAAGGTCGGGATAAGTGCGATTTCATGAAAAAAATAGAAAAAGAAAATATCGATTGATGCAAAAATTCCCATCAGGCCGCCTTGTATGAACAGGAGCAGAATGAGGTAATGCCGTTGGCGCTCCATCTCGGAGTAAATGCCGTAAAACCCCGCCGCCATTCCAACGATTCCGGCCAACAAATAGAGTGGCAGGGAAATCCCGTTCAGGCCCAGCTTGAGGCTGATACCAAAATTCTCCAGGCCCGTTGCCGTATCCGAGACAAAAGCAAAGCCGATATACCGGGTGCTCGTATAAACATACCAAAGCCAAACGGAGATGAGGACGGGAACAACGAATCCGGCCAACGCCAATGAGCGGTAGTAATTGCGGCTCAATCCTCCCATCGCCAGGAGAACGAATGCGATAATCAGGGGTGTATTAATGGAAACCATCAGGAGCGCTGCATTGAGGGCCATTCCTCGAAAAATCACGAGGTTTAGAAGGCCCTCCAGGGCATCGGCTAAATATTGAAGAATTTCCATCGGGAAAATGTTTTCTATTTAAATAAAGAATAAATAATACCTAGAGCCAGCCCGCCGCCAGGGCCCAAAAAAGAAGAAGGCCGGCAAAGAACCAGTAAACATAACCATGAAGACTGCCAACATGCGTTGCCCGCACCAACAAGCCCGCCAAACCGGTCAACCCTGCCGTTCCGCGCACCATCAGGCCGGAAATGAATAATTGGTCGAAAAACCCGAGAAGCTCCGCCACGGGTTGCTGGATTTTACTGACATACCACTCGTAAATCTCGTCGAAATAGAGCCGGGCCTGCAAAAAGGCAAAAACCCGCGGGAGCGATTCAGCCAACCGGTCCTGAGCCGTTCCCGGTCTGTAAAAACGAAACGCCCCCACCAGGCCGACTAGGGCGATGACCGCCGAAAGGCTGACCATGAGGGTGTGATCGGCGCCGTGCGCTTTCGGCAATCGTTCCAGCAATTGCTGAACCCCGGGCGGGTAAAATTGAACCATTCCCCCCACAAAGGTGGACCCGATGGCCAGAACGGCCAGCGGAAGCACCATGACCCAGGAGCTTTCTTTGGCATTTTTCGCCGCATCCGATTTAGCATCTCCGAAAAATACGATTAACCAGAGTCGCCCCATGTAAAAAGCCGTCAGAACGGCCGCCAGGGCCAACATTCCATAAATCGCCCGGTCGCTCTTCAAAGTCAGGTAGAGAATGGGGTCCTTGCTCCAGAAACCGGCCCCGATCCAGGGCAGGCCGGAAATGGCAATCACACCGATGGTGAAAAAGAGAAAAGTCAGGGGCATTCGCCGGTAGAGACCGCCCATCTTGAAAATATTCTGCTCGTGGTGACAGGCATTTATGATCGATCCGGAACCGAGAAAGAGAAGCGCTTTGAAAAACGCATGCGTCGTGAGGTGAAACATGGCCGCGGCAACTCCTGCAAAGTACCGAAATTCGATCATTTCCTCCACTCCCACCAAAGTCCCCACTCCGAAGACCGCCACCATAAAACCCAATTGGGACAAAGTGGAAAAAGCCAATATCCGCTTGATGTCATTCTGGCTGATGGCGCAAAAGGCGGCAAACAGGGCCGTCACCGCGCCCACCCAGGCAATAATGGTC
>JAJFLT010000202.1 GCA_021772555.1 Opitutales bacterium
GGATGCCTTTACCTGCGTCTACTTCGCGCAGTATGGTTATGATTGGTTCTGGTGTGTATCTTTTTTGTTTCATAGGTCTTTCCGGTAATTTTCACAGAAAGACTCTCACTGGCAATGGTCGTGTTTTTGGCGGTCACATCAAATATGAAAAAAGTCTCCTAACGTCCGATCGTAAGCTTCTTCTAACGTGTATTTTCCTCTTAATCTGGGGTTGTCATGGAACCGTTTGATGCCTTGACGAATTTTGTCCTTTTCTTCTGGGCCAATATTAATCCCATCCTGAACTCCCATGGCCCTTCGGGTCTGGTTCGGCCGCCCCCGTTTTTTTTCACCGGGAGTCCGTAATTTCCCTTTTCCTCCACATTTTTGGAAACATGGAAGCAAAGCATTTTTCGTGCAACCGTAACGCCAGTATTTCCTTAAGTACTTGTAAATTGTCTTCTTCGATTTACCAGTGCGCGCCACAGCTTCACGAATTATTTTCCCACGAATTTCGGCATCAAACGTCCCATAGTTTGGAGCTTCGATGATAGCTTTGATGATCTCCCAAGCAAGGTCGCGACGCTCGCGATGATGTTTTGGGATAGACTCTTCAGGGCGAAGTAATTGTGGAGACGAAATGGGGGGCAGAAGCGTGCAATACTTGCGCTCAGTTGCATCAAGAATTTCGGATTTTTGATGAAATCTCGGAAAAGCGTTTGGATCGGAGATTTCGAACAGAACAACTCGGTCGGGCGTGATCTCTAGTACCCGATCGATACGTTTCTCGCTCCCTGAATCGGGCCATTCGAGTGTCATGTTTACAGTGAGATTCATGGGCTGATTACGCTGCGTCCACGGTTTGGGCCGCCGACGCGGGCGTTTTGGTGAAAATCAGTGGAGAGGTCGGATCGATGCGCCGGGTCATCTTCACAGCCCAGCGATGCGTCGCGATGAAATGCCTGACTGCTGACAGGGCCGTTCCCAACTCCAAGCCGAGTCTGTCGTCACAATTGGAAGTCGCTTGCGAAAGTGGAATATTCTGAAGGATCTGAGGAAGCAGGAACCCTTCAATTTGCCGAAGCCACTTTTCATCCAACATGAGGTTTTCTGGAAGGTAGCGGAAATTGTGAATCCATTCGACGTTGGCTGCGATCGCCTGAGTTACTTGGTTTTCGCAAAGGACTCCCCAGTTGATGCCTCTGGATTTCCAATATTCCCATTCGATGGAAAATTTTTCAATGACCCGAGGGGATGCCAGTTCATTGGCAGGTTTCACGATGCGCGCTACTTCGGTCTCGATTAGTCCATTCCCGATCGTGAGCAGAAAATCCGTAGTCATCACCACCGGGCTTCGAGTTTTTGGGTCGGATGGGTGTCGAACTCCCAATAGTTCAGCGATGGCGACCGTTTCTTCAATTGGTAACAGGGGAAATTGCTCCCGGAGGTCAATAACTTGCTTCGACCAGTCGAAAACGTAGAAGTTTGCAGTTTCCAACCGGCTCAGGAGGTGATGTACTCGCGATGTAGTCCAGCCGCTTATTCGGCTGGAAACTCCGTTTGAGCCGACATCGTGAATTTTGAGCCATGGCGTATAAGCGGCTCCGCTTCCTTGCCCGAGCCCCTCGGAAATCCGTTTCTCTATAGTCGTAGCGGTGGTCTCTCTTTTGCGTTTAGGCATGGCGTTTAAAAATTAAGCTCGTAAAAGTCCCAGAATAGCTACAGAATATATATATATAAAAGTATAATTTTACCTGTTATAAGCTGTATATTACTATATATTATATCTCTTGTCAAATAAATAGATGGAAATACAGAAAAAAAATCCCGCCAACCATTCCGAGCGATTGAGGCGACTTAAGAAAACGGAAGAACTAACATGGCCTCAAATGGCGAGGAAACTGAGGGTCAGTACATCCTTACTTATGTTGGTAAACAGAGGCGACCGCCAGCTGACGGAAAAGGTTATGGTGCGATTGGAGTGGGCAGAAGTGGAAGCCGGGTTCAAAGATGAGTCCGAGATCAGCGAGGCAGCCAGAGAACTAGGGCGTAAATTGCGCCCGATTCGCCCAGAGATTACCATCGATGACGTGGAGAAGGGGTCATTTCAGCTTCAGCCAGATTACGTTCCGGATGCACCGAAAGGAGAACTTTCAAAAAACGTTAAATTGAGGAAACCGCAGCCCGAGGCGGTTCGTCGGTTGGGTGTCATCGTGGCGAAATCGTTCGATTTCGATATCGTATTGCTGGCTTGTTTGGAACCGAAGCTGCGCAGCAGGAAGTATTTGAAGCGACTAGACATCGGATCGCTGGAATCTCTCCGCGATGCGGCGATGGCCCTTGTCTTCGGGATGGAATGGCAGACGGCGGTTGCAAACTTGGCCGTTGACTACCGAGTCGGGGATTCCTCAGAGGTTGAACGTATCCTTGGAGATCATCGGAATCCTTTATGATTCAACAAGTTACGCTCACTCCTCTATCTGGCGGGGACAGGAGCAGACTTTATTGTCCGTTTACAAATTAGTAAGATTCGAATTGGTGCTTATTCTACGGTGACGGATTTGGCCAGGTTGCGGGGTTTGTCCACGTCGCAGCCGCGGTGCCGGGCGATGTAATAGGCTAACAATTGCAAGGGTATTGCAGCCAGGATGGGGGTGACGCACTCATGGCTTTGGGGGATGAATATGATATCGTCGGCGAGGTCTTCTGGAAAATCGCTGCCGGTCGAGGTTATTGCGATGATGGGCCCTTTACGGGCTTTGATCTCCTGGATGTTGGCCAGGTTCTTCTTGAAAATTTCACCCTTGGGGGCAATGAAAACGGTTGGGCACTCCGGACCGATGAGGGCGAGTGGGCCGTGTTTCATTTCCGCTGCGGGATAGCCTTCGGCATGGAGGTAGGAGATTTCTTTCAGTTTGAGAGCGCCTTCAAGAGCCAAGGGAAACATCAATTGACGCCCCAAAAAGAGGAAATCCCGGCTATCCGCGTATTTTTCAGCGATCGCTTTGATTTTATCGGCTTGATCGAGAATTTGACTGACCAGTCCGGGTGTTTTTTTGAGGGCTTTGACGATTTCCGTTCCGTCGTTGAAGCTGAGATCGCGCAGCCGGCCAAGGTAGAGCGCCACCATGGCAGCGAGCAGGATTTGCGATGTGAAGGCCTTGGTCGAGGCCACTCCAATCTCAGGCCCGGCGTGCTGGTAAATGCCCCCATCCGTTTCCCGGGCGATGGTCGAGCCGACCACATTGGTAAAAGCGAGGGTGCGAAATCCTTTGCGCTTGGACTCCCGCAGGGCCTCCAGGGTATCGATCGTTTCACCGCTTTGGCTTATAACGAATACGAGGGTGTTTTTGTCCAGGGGCGCATTGCGGTAACGAAACTCGGAGGCGTAGTCCACTTCTACCGGCAGGCGGGCAAAACGTTCGATCAGGTATTCGGCCACCAGGCAGGCGTGCCAGGCAGTGCCGCAGGCGCAGAAAAGGATACGGTCGATCTGCCGTAAATCGCGCGCGGCGATGTTCAAACCCCCAAACTTGGCCGTTGAGCCGTCATCGGAAAAACGGCCCCGCATGGTGTTTTCGAGCGATGTGGGCTGCTCGAAGATCTCCTTTTCCATGTAATGGGAGAATGTGCCCAGGACCGATTCTTCGATCTCCCAATCCACCCGGTTGATGACCGGCTGGACGCTTTCATCCATCATGGTGGTGACCGAAAAGTCGTCCCGCGTTATCAAAACCACCTGGCCATCATCCAGATAGACAACATTTTGCGTTCGTCCGGCAAAAGCGGAAACATCGCTCGAGATCATATTTTCCCCATTGCCGACGCCCAGAACGAGAGGAGAGCCCTTGCGTGCCCCGACAATTTCATTTGGGTAATCCGCGCAAATCACGGCGATTCCGTAGGCTCCTTCGACATGATGAAGGCTCTTGCGCACACTTTCCAAAAAGCGGTTTTTGCCCTCTTCCGGCTGTTCTTTGGCGTAGTGGTAGGCGATGAGGCTGGCCAGCACTTCGGTATCGGTTTGGGATTGGAAACTGCAATTGCGGCTTTCCAGGAACTTTTTAATCGAGGCGTAATTTTCGATCACGCCATTGTGGACCAGGGCAATCTTCGAATCGTCGCTGAGGTGGGGGTGGGCGTTCGTATCGTTGACATCGCCGTGGGTGGCCCAGCGGGTGTGGCTGATGCCCATGACGGCCTGCAGGCGCGCCCGGCGGGCTTTCGCGGCGACCACCTCGACGCGCCCTTTCTTTTTGATAACCCGCAGTTTATCTTTGTCGGCGACGGCCAGGCCGGCGGAGTCGTAGCCGCGGTATTCCAGGCGTTTGAGGCCCTCCAAGAGGATTCCCCCGGCCTTTTGTCTGCCTACATATGCAAATATACCACACATCAGAAAAAATTGTTTTTAGGTTAAATGCTGTTTGTAATACTAAATAGTTACGGCATATTATAAGTAATTGATGAAATCAAAAGTAATTTGCGTCATCATGGGAGGTGGCAGAGGGTCCCGTTTATACCCTTTAACGCAGCAGCGTTGCAAGCCTGCTGTTCCTCTGGCCGGCAAATACCGACTGGTCGATATTCCGATCAGCAATTGCCTGAATTCCGGTCTCAACAGGATTTATCTTTTGACTCAGTTCAACACCGCCTCGCTGCACCGGCATATCCAGGAAACCTACAAGTTCGATCCCTTTGGTGGCGGGTTCGTTGATATTTTGTCGGCCGAGCAAACCCAAAGCGAGGAGCGTTGGTACCAGGGGACTTCCGATGCCGTGCGGCAAAATAGGCACCATTTCAACGCGGGGGAAGAGGATCTTTTTTTGATCCTTTCCGGCGACCAGCTTTACCGCATGGACTTTCGCCATATCATTGAGCAACACCGGCGAACGGAGGCGGATGTCACCATCTCGGCCAAGCCTATTCCTCTATCGCAGTTGAGCCAGTTTGGGGTGATGCGGGTGGAGGATGATTTGTCCATCGCCGAATTCGTGGAAAAACCGACCGAAACGAAAGTTATCGAACTCCTTGCTTTGAGCGATAAATTGATGGCTGACTCCAGGTATTCCGGGCAGGGCAAGTACGGGCTCGCTTCCATGGGCATTTATGTCTTCAACCAGAGGGTTCTCTTCCAGGCTCTGGAAAATACTCATACCGACGATTTTGGCAAAGAAGTGATTCCCGGCCTGCTGGGAAAGGTGGGATTGTTCGGGTTTATTTTCGATGATTACTGGGAAGACATCGGGACAGTGGGGGCCTTTTTTGAAACGAATCTTAACCTGACCAGTAGCGAGCCTCCTTTTGATTTTTTCGACTCCAACCACATAATCTATACTCACGCACGCTACCTTCCCGCCTCCAAAGTCAACCGATGTCATATCGATCAGGCAATCGTGGCAGACGGGTGCTCCCTCACGGCCGTGAAGTTGAAACGTTGTGTAGTTGGGGTGCGGTCCGTCGTCTGTGAAGGCACCACATTGGAAAACGTAGTCTTATTGGGGCAAGACCACATTGAATCGGATGAGGAAAAGCAGCGCAACAGTGACTATGATATGCCGGATATAGGCATCGGCAAGAATTGCCATATTGAATACGCCATCATCGATAAAAACGCCCGTATCGGCAACAACGTCCGTCTCTCCCCACAGGGCAAACCCGATCTCTTTGAAAAAGGCGATGTGGTGGTGAGGGACAAAGTGCTCATCGTCGGCAAAGATGCCGTCATACCGGACAACACCGTAATTTAAGAAATCCTCTCATTCGGTCACCCGATAAATATTCCGAAGCTTCCCAGTTAATGGTTTCAATGATAAAAAGGCATCCAAAGTGAACAAGATTCTCGTTTGTACTGACGGTTCCGATTACGCCCAGATATGTTGCCGGTATGCCGCCTGGTTGGCCGCCCGTTCAGGGGCCTGCATCGACTTGTTATATCTTACCGACATTCGGCAATTCGAAGTACCTTTCATCGCGGATTTAAGTGGCAGTCTCGGCATTCAGCCGTATCAGGATATCATCAGCCAATTGCAGGAGATGGAGCGAAAAAAAGCCCTCATGATTGAGGAGACAAGCCGCCAGGTGCTGGCGGCCGGCGGACATACTACGGGGATTAATTTTCACCATCGGACCGGTTTGCTTGTTGATTGCCTGGGAGATTTCGAACGTGACGTGGACCTCGTTATGATCGGCAAAAGGGGAGAAAACGCCGATTTTGCCAGCGAACACCTCGGCTCGACGATGGAGCGTGTCCTGCGGGCGAGCAAGAAACCCTGTCTCGTGACTTCTCGAAACTTTCGGGAAATCGGTAAAATTATGCTCGCCTACGACGGTGGTCAAAGCTGTCGCAAAGCCCTCCAATATCTAACTACGGAAGGTTGGCCGACACTGGGCGATGCCAATTTCCACATCACCACGGTGGTCGAAAATGGAGACGAAGCTTTTGCTCAAAAATGCCTCGGGGAAGCCGAATCGGTCTCCCGGGCGGCTGGTTACAGCCCGGTCTGTCAACTGCTGCATGGCCATGTCGAGGAAACCCTCTCCGGTTATGTCGAAAAAGAGGGTATCGACCTGCTCGTAATGGGCGCGTACGGCCACACCCGTATCCGTTATCTCCTAATCGGCAGCGCCACCACCGACACCATCCTGGGCTGCAAAATCCCCGTCCTCTGCTACCGGTAGAAGTAGAGCTGGCGAAAAGGCACTGGTACGGCGTCTGGTCTTTTATTCGACCCCAGCGCTGGCCACTTGTACCTTTACGGGAACCTTGAGCTTTTCCCAGTGAAGGTTGAGGGTGGCGGAATTATCCGCTAGATCGGTGAAATAATAAGCCAGCCACTCGTTGTGCTCGGTTTCGACTGGGGACACCGTCACACGGAGGGCATCTTCTTCCTGATTGTAGGAATAGCTTCCCCAGGCGGTGGAGTTTTTGTTGAATATGACCACCCATTCCTTCTTGCCCGGGATCATGTGAATGCCATAAGTGCCCGCAGCCAAGCTCTTGCCTTCAACCTGAACATCCTGGGAAATTTCAATGGTCGTGTTTTCGTTGGCGCCGGCTCGCCATGGAAATTCCTGGCCCTTGGTGTATTCGGTGCCTGGATTCATGCCATAGGGGACTATATCGCCCCAAATCTTGCGTCCCTTCACGCCGGGGCGGCAATATTTTATGGTGATATCCGTCAACGCAACCTGTTGGGTGACGGTGGCGTTCGGGCTTTTTCTCGGTTTTTTCTGGGCCTGGGCCTGGATTTGGCCGAAAATCAACGGCAATAAAATCAAGCCGGTCAATAAGAACTTGGGGGATAGAATAGTATTTTTCATAGTGATCTCCATGGGTTTGTTTATTCAAATGATGCCCGACTCTGTTAACGTATGATGCGGACTTTGATTATGAAATTCGGACAAACTGTAGATAATTTTCCTCGACCTGCCAATAAAAGATTCCAAAAAGCAATCGGCGGTAACTGCTGATTGATGCGTAATTTTCATTAGACACTCATAGGAGCTGATTTGTGCGAAAAATAATCCACATCGATATGGATTGTTTCTTTGCGGCGATCGAAATGCGAGAAAATCCCGCATTGGTAGGTAAACCAGTCGCCGTGGGTGGACAAAGCAGCCGCGGGGTGCTCACCACCTGTAATTACGAGGCGCGTGAATTTGGTTGCCGCTCCGCCATGCCGACCTATCGGGCTATGCAGCTTTGCCCCTCGTTGGTCATGCTGCCGCCGCGTTTTGAACTTTATCGCTCCGTATCCAGGGCTGTTCGGGAAATCTTTCTTAGCCACACTCCTTTGGTGGAGCCGCTTTCGCTCGATGAAGCCTACCTGGATGTCTCCGCGCGGACGGAATATGGCTGGGATATTGCCAAACAAATCCGCAAAAGTATTTTTGAAACGACAAAGATAACCGCTTCGGCAGGCATCGCACCCAACAAAATGCTGGCCAAAATCGCCAGTGATTGGCGTAAACCGAATGGTCAGTTCGCGGTTACCCCTGAGCAAATAGAGTCCTTTATGATGGATTTGCCGGTCCGGAAAATCTGGGGAGTGGGGCCAAAAAGTGTGCAGAGGTTGGAAAAGCGAGGCATTCAAA
>JAJFLT010000203.1 GCA_021772555.1 Opitutales bacterium
GGCGGCGAAACATTGACCGACAGTTTCATCTACGAAATGGGTGACGGCACAGCCAGCGCCACAGCGACAGTGCATATCGACATACTTCCCGAAAATGATCAACCAACCACCATCGGTTTACCTGATGTCGAGGTCGATGAAAACGCTGCCGACACGGTGATTGATCTGGCAACATTTTTCGATGATGCTGAAGATGGTTCGGCTGGGCTAACCTATACGGTTGCAGGAAATACAGCACCTGGACTATTTGCCATGGATCCGGTCGTGATATCTGGAAGCACTTTGACACTGGATTACGCCTTAGATTCACCGGGAACCGCAATGATCACGATACGGGCAACCGATACCGGTTCCCCTCAGCTCTTTGTTGAATCAACCTTTACCGTTACGATTAATGAATTGGAGAACACCATCGTGAACTGGCGGCTGGATTTCTTTGGGTCCATCAAAGTTGAAAATCCTTCTCTTGAGGAGACCGTTTGGGGAGACCTGGCCAATCCGGACAGCGATAACCTGCTTAATCTCGTCGAATATTTCATGGGGCTGAACCCAAACATCAATGATGAGGCGGACTCAATTGTAATTGAGATCAGCGGTAATAGTATTCTCTTTACCTACCAAAGAGCGTTAGATGCCCCCGATGCTGTTGGAATTGTCGAATGGTCAGATGATTTGCTAACATGGTTTACCACCGGAATTACGGTAGAGATATTGAGTACAGATGCTGAGACCGAAACAGTGCGCGCAACCATAACCCTCACGGGCGGCGAAACGGCGGTATTCGTCCGTCTCAATGTGGAACGGTTAATGCCATGACAATCGAAGCCGAGTTTTCAGCAGTCCGAACTCTCCTAGCCTAATCAGTTCAGGTGTTATTCAGGTCTCGGTGTTCTCAACGCTAGGAGGCACCGCATTCCATTTTGGCGCAAGGATTAATGCGGCCAGCAGGACAAAGCATCCCATGCCCATAAAGAGCGCGTCCCAGCCGAATATTTCTGAAATCAGGCCGGGCAACGAGAGACCCAGAATCTGCCCCGTCGAGCCCATCCCGTTGATAAAACCGGCCGCTGATCCGGCCCCCTTATGTGTTCCAAAATCGACAGCGGCGGTTGAGCTGATGAGAGCGTCGGGTCCGAAGAGGAAAAAACCGATTGCCGCGAGGATTATCACCATGGAAACCGTACCGCCCCCGGACGTAACCGTGCTAAATGAAAACAGGATCAGTGACAGAATAAGCAAGTTGATGACAATGACCGGTATCCTACGCGCCTGAAACCATTTGTCAGATGCGTATCCTGCGAATATCACCCCGAGCGGACCTGCCGCCTCGAAGACGGCGCTGATCAGGGCGCTCTCACCAATATTGCGCCCAAGCCTTTCGTAGACGATGACTGGTCCCCAGAAGAGGATGGCATAACGCGTTGGTTTAAGGAGAAAATAAATTGCCCCGAGGCGGAGAATCATGGGATTGAGAAGAACCTCCCGGATCGTCTTCCAGGAACCGTCGGGTTCTTCTTCGGGTAGATCGTCGGGGTCGATGATCGTTTTAGGTTCCCCGTGGTAGGTTTCGATGTCGGGAAGTTCAATGTCTTCCGGACGATTTTTCTGCAGAAGAAAAAAGAGTAGCCAAATGGTCCCTAAAACCAACGCCGACATGAAAAAGGCAAAGCGCCAGTTTGAAAAGAGCAACGCCATATAACCGGCAAATCCACTCGCCAGCATCCCACCAAGAGAGTAATTCGTTGACCAGAATCCGTAGACGCGACCACGTTCTCGTCGTGAAAACCAATAGCTTACATTCTTTGTCAGTGGTGCCCATCCGGTAGCCTGGCTGAAGCCCTGAACAAACATCAAAATCCCAAAAAAGATTATGGTGGAAGAAAAGCCCATTGCTATAGTCGTTATCACGGATAGGGCCATACCCGACAATACCACTATGCGGGGTCCGAATCGGTCTCCGCACATTCCCCAGATGAATTGTCCTAAACAATAGGCGATACCAAACATTCCATCGACGATGCCCATGGATGCCTTTGTGATCTCAATGGAGGGGTCCTCAAGGATGCCGATCTTGGCAACGGGAAAGGATTTCCTGGTAAAATAAAACCCGGCGTAAGCCATCCAGGTAATTCCGAAAATAATGATGCGCCAGCGTTTGTAACGGCTGTCTACGTTTGTAATATTATTGACCATATCAGGTTATCTCATTGTTCTTCAAATAATCCACCGTGCGGAGGCTCTGGCGTCCCAAATTCGTCAACTGCAACCTGGCAATTTCAGTTAGGATAACCAACGAATCTGTGTCGCAAACCATGTTCGTTGCTGGCCAAAACTATTTGGGCGATTGTGGCGCATGTCAAACCGCGAAACTTTCGACTGCATTCTTTTCCGGTGTTTGTGCTAACTTGCTCGACATAGAACCTATCTCAAATTCGCAGGCCAATTCGCCGAAATGCTTGCTTTCACAGGCTCATCCCATCAACTTGTTTTTCCTTTCGATGTAGTCACGCGCGACTTCCGGAAAGCATTTATTTTCAACGTAAAAGCAGGATAAGGAGAATGTTGCACAAACCCTATCTACTCCTGACACCGGGTCCACTATCAACCACTCGTTCGGTGAAAGAAGTGATGCTCATGGATTGGTGTACCTGGGATGATGATTATAAGCGGATCGTCCAGGAGATACGTGCGCAATTGATCAAACTGGCATCGCCGGAGTCCGGTTTCACGGCCGTTCTGATGCAGGGAAGCGGTACCTTCTCGGTGGAATCCGTGATCGGCTCAACCGTTCCTGAGGAAGGCAAACTACTCGTCCTGAGCAACGGTGGTTACGGCGACCGAATCGTTGAGATAGCGAAGCGATTGAAGATAAACGTCGTCATAAACGACAGCGGGGATCGAAACCCGCCGGATTTGGAAAAACTTCGAGAATCGCTGGAATCCGATGCCGCCATCACCCATGTGGCGGTGGTACATTGTGAGACGACGACCGGAATACTCAATCCTATCGACCGGATCGCGGAGTTGGTCAAGAGGCATGACAAGGTCTACATCGTCGATGCGATGAGCAGTTTCGGGGGGGTTCCGATAGATATGGAAGGGTGGGGTATCGATTTCCTCATCAGCAGCGCGAACAAGTGTATTCAGGGAGTTCCCGGATTCGGGTTTATTGTGGCGCGCAGAAAGGAACTCGAGAAGTGCCGGGGGCGGGCTCGCTCCCTCAGTCTCGATCTCCATGGACAGTGGTACGAGATGGAGGAAAATAAGGGAAAATGGAGGTATACCTCTCCCACCCATACGGTGCGGGCTTTTGCCCAGGCACTTCGTGAATTGGAGTTGGAGGGCGGTATCGACATCCGCTCTGAACGCTATCGCCAAAATCAAAAAACGCTTGTCGACGGAATGTGCGCGTTGGGGTTTGAATGCCTTTTGCCGAGAGAATGGCAATCCCCAATCATCACCTCCTTTCTTTATCCCCGTGACGAGGCGTTTACCTTCCAGCGATTTTATACGGAATTGAAATCCCGGGGATTTGTCATCTACCCGGGAAAAGTTACTACGGGTGATACTTTCCGCATCGGTAATATCGGCGATGTAGACCCGGAAGATATTCAGGAACTGATTAAAGCGGTCGAAGAGTCCATCTACTGGAAGTAATGAATCTATGATCAGAAAATTGATGGATGGAGCGGGCCGCTGTATGGCTGCGGGGACATTTTCGTTCGCCTGCCATTACCCAATAGCTTATGGCGATGGGGAGACGGATTTGGTTGGGCGTAGGGATACAAACCCCTCCCACGAACGTCCGAATGTAGTGTTCATTATGAGTGATAACCACGGAGCTTGGCAACTGGGAGCCTATGGCAATCCTGACATTCATTCTCCGAATATCGACAGCCTTGCTAGAGATGGCATCCGATTTACGAGAGCGATGTCTTGCAATCCAGTGTGCTCCCCGACACGAGCATCCACGCTGACCGGTCTCACCCCATCGCAGCACGGTGTGCATCATTGGCTCCTTAACGACACTCTTCAGATGGGTCCTGATGCCCACTGCACAATCGCTGAATTCACGACCTTGCCGGAAGTTTTGAGCGAAGCCGGATACTATAGCGGGTTGGTCGGCAAGTGGCACCTGGGAGACAACCTGAACCCGCAGGAAGGGTTCGATTACTGGGTGACGATGCCATCCGGCCTGACCAAGAATTTTTACGATGTGGAAGTGATTGAGAACGGAGAAATACGAAATCAACCCGGTTATATCACGGATTTCTGGACAGATAGAGCGATTCGTTTTCTCGAGAGGGCGAAGGCCAAACGAGAGGCAAACGGCCAGCCATTTTACCTCCACCTGGCCTATAATGGCCCCTATTCCTTGGATCCCGATTTGCTCACCGATCCTGAACGGTCGCACAATCGGCATACCGAACGTTACGCAAATATGCCGATGGACAGTTTCCCGCGGATGAAGCCACATGCGGGGCTCTTCAAGCACACGAAAGAGCTTAATAACGTTGATGCCATGCGCGCCAGTGCGGCCCAGATCAGCGGTGTCGACGATGGTGTGGGTGCGGTCATGGCGGCCCTCGACCGGCTCGGGCTGGCCGGCAATACGCTTGTTGTGTTCACCTCGGACCAAGGTACCGCGGGCGGTTATAACGGTATTTGGGGAATGGGCCACAACACCAAGCCGAGCGTCGCCTACGATAAAGTATTACAGGTTCCGCTGATCATTCGCCACCCGGGTCAGGTGCCGGCGGAGGCTACCTGTGATTTCCTCGTCAATAACTATGACCTGATGCCATTTATCCTCGATTATGTTGGCCTCGGGGAGCATATGCCTCGTGGGTCACCGGGTCGCAGCTATGCGGCGGTTGTTCGCGGTCAGGCGATAAATTGGGAAAATGTGACCTTCTTTGAGCATTTCTACACCAGAGCGGTTCGCACGGATAGGTGGAAATACGTCTGGCGCTACGAACAGCCGGATGATCTTTTCGATTTGAAAAATGATCCGGACGAATTGCAAAACCTTGCAGACGATCCGTCGCATCAAGATGTTATCGCCGGGCTGAAAAAACAACTGCAGGCGTTTTTTGACAAATACGCCGAACCCAAATACAACATTGTCCAGGGCGGAACGTCAAAGACATGGCGTCCCCCGTTTGTGGAACCCGACTTTGTCCCGTCCGCTGACAAGACACGGTATTACGATTACAATAATTGATCGGGATTACCCCATTGTTTCAATCGTTTTTTGGGACGGGTGATGGGGAACTAACATTCTAGGTTCCAGGTGTAATCCTGAACACTGACACCTGAACACTTCTTTCTGCATCACTTCTAGAATATTTGAATCAATGAGGCTCACTCAATGGCCGACCGCGGTCCGGCAGAATTGAATGGACTCCCAAGGAGCAGGGTGCGCTCCCCGCGATCATACCATCCGCGTTCGGCGAAGCGATCCGTATGCAGGTAACACTGAACCCGAACTTCAGAACTGCCATCGGTGAAACTGAGCAGTCGGCTGAGAGGCTCGGAATGATCGCCCCCGTGATGCATCGACAAGGCTGCCACGTTCACGAAATTGACCCCCCATTTCACTTCGATCTGTGAACGGCCGTTTTTTCGATCCTCGGGATCGGTATGGGTATGCCCACCGATCCACAGGTCGATCGCGCCCGGATGATTCTCCAGAAAACCTTCAAAGGCCTGGGCATCGGCGATGCTTTCGACCGGCCTCTTGGTATCGTCCACCAACCAGTAGAGGTAGCCGGCTCCCTTGTTGTGTTTGCCGTCTTCAGGCATATAACCGTGATACCTCCGGTTTCCCACACCCATGGGGAAGGGATCGCGGTCCGGGTAGCCCTCCCATTCCCCGGAGCCCACCGTTGTCTCCTTCAACATATGGTGGTGTACCGTAACGATGATTGACTCCTCCGGCTCGGAAAGCACCTTTTGTTTCCACCACGCAAACGTTTTCATCGTCACTGCGCCGGGCGGATGCCCTCCCGTTGCGCCGCCATCCTGAAGGCTCCCGACGGGCGGAGCGAAATCATTACGATCGCTCATCATGAGGAAGAGGATATTTCCAACCCGGAAAGAATACCGCTCCCATGTGCCTTCGATGGGGTAGGGCCGGGAGGCGTTGTCAACCCCTGAGGATGCAGAATGTTCTCCCAGCGGGTCGATCCATTTGCGAAACCATTCGTTGCCGGGGCTGGCGTCGTGATTCCCGCAGATCGTATAGATGTCTTCGCGCTTGTGTTTCCGCAAACGTGAGAACTGCTTCACCACTTCGCTTCCTTCCCTTTCGGTGGGTAGACCGTGTGACCCGGAAAAATCTCCCGCGCAGATCGCGATATCCCACGCAAACCGTTCGTCCGACTCCGAATGGACAATTGCACTCCCTAGGCTCTCACGCGCATCCAGACGAGGAATCCTACCCGATTCGTGGGGGAGGAGGTCCCCCTTCGGATTTAGTCGCTTAAGTTCCTTCATCCGAAGAAATAGGTCGGAAAAGACATGCGGATCCGACATTGCCCACAGATGGAATTGTGAATTACTGCCATCACTGGCCGGATCATCGATAGTAGCTTGAGATGAAACGCCCGTGATCACATGGAGGCCCAAAACCGCAATCGCCTGCAAAAGCCACTTGCAGGAGCGCTGAAACAACAGTTCTAAAGACGGCAGATACCGTGCTGTTTTGCTATCTAGGATTGAAATCCGAGGCTTCCTGACACCGCGGCTTCGCGTTAGTTCTTCATGTTTGATCATCAACCTCAAAAACCAAATCACCCTCCGGGGTTCAAAAGAATTATTCCGGAAACCAGGTTGGTACCCAAACAATCTCAAATACGCGAGAAACTTTTGTGGCTGAAAATTTGGGAAAGGTAGAGGGCGTACCGAAGCAAAGGAGATGCCAATTGTTGACGATTCTTGGGGTCAGCTTCTTGGAGTGGTTGCGCACTTCATTTAGTATCCATATCGACTGTAACCGATTGTTGTGGGCGCGAGTTAGTTCCCATGATGGACGCCACTGGGAAGAGCCTTGTCGAAAATTCGAGGGAGCAGGAAAGGTTTATGTGAACCTGAAGTTATTTGGTGATAATCTCTTTAAAGTGGTCTACGACGAGTCCCCCGCAGAGAGGTTCTAGAGTGGAATAGATAGCTGAACCGACAAATAAAGAAGGTATTGTAAGCTATTTCAATTTCAATTCTTTGGCAGGAAGCTGCACCAGTGAGATCAAGTATGGATGATAGATTGTCTCGCCCGGGCCTTGGCGCCGCAGCTCACGCAATTCTGCCTGCATTTCAATCGGCGGCTCAGTCCAGCCAACGTTATAAACATCGCCGTTCGCGCTAACTGCACACGACTCTGCATAGATCATTGCCTTATCATCATCGCTTCGGATTTCGCCGTGATCGGTAATTGCCTTCTTCTCCATGCTGTAGGTTAAGAGGTGTACCGATCCGAGTAATCCTTCCTTTGTGGGTGGCGCATGTACGAATCCGTACAACCGATGGTCAGGACCGATGGTTAGCCCAAGTTGCGCATAATCTGTATTGGCCTCCGCTGCGTGCATATGGTCGGAACGCCAGGGTCCCAACGGCTCCATCAGGTCTGCCGCTGGATCGTATTTGAACAACCATGAGGTACCCCAGTGAACCCCGTAAAAAGCCTGACTATGATCATCCCATACGATAGTTCGCCACATGTTCAGATCC
>JAJFLT010000204.1 GCA_021772555.1 Opitutales bacterium
GCGGAGATGGCGGCTCCGGCGTATTGCCAGGAACCGGTCAGGAAAACTGCGAGAGTGAGAAAAAGTGATAATTTTTTCAACATGATGAATGCCTCAGCTAATATTAGAAGGAGTATTTAAGGGTGAGGGAGAAGAAATCGCGGTCGTGAGCCAGATTGAAGTCTCCGGCCCCGAAGAAATTGGTGTAGCGCATGGCATAAGACCATGAGTTTTGATAGGTGAGCTCGACCCCGAGGGTGAGTGTCTTACGGCCTTCCAGAAAATTGCCGATGGGCAGCGGCGTATTGCCGGTGACGTCGTGGGCGAAGGCGATGCTGGGCGTGGCGTTGATGCCCCAGAAAAGATTCAGATAGTCCAGACGGCTGACAATGCGGTAGCCCCAGGAGGAATCGTCGGCAAAGGCATCCAGTGGCGTGGCCGGAATGGCCCCATTGCCGGTCAGGAGCATAGCAAGGGGATCGCCGCCGGTAAAAGTGCCCGGTCCGTCGAAGCGAAGAGTGTCTTTACTCGGCAGGCCCGGCACAAAAGTTGCACCCACCTCTGCCAGCAGGACCCATTGGTCGGCTCCCAAGGTGGGCCCGAACACTTTGGTCGCGGTGGCCTGTATTTGCATGACGTCCTCCTTTCGGAAACCGGAGATCGGCGTGCTTAATTGTCCCAGGAAATTTCCGATCTGGTTATTGGGGCCGAAGGCCGGATTGATGGCCGAAAGGGTGGCGAAGAGCAGTTCCACATCGTCCACCTGCAAGGGTTGGTCGAAACGGTAGGATAGTTCGCCCTGCAGGGAGATGCCGGTGTTGCCGATGTCCGTATTGATGGAAAAACCGAGTTGGTTGATGTCCTCAGGATAGCTGATTTGGTAGCGTCCTGTGGCGGCGCTTTGAAAAAAGACGATTTGGCTGGCCTGAGCGATAGCGGTGGCCTGGGCCGTGGGAAAATCCAGGCCAGCTTGCAGTAAGCCGGGAATGAGCGAGCCTACGATGGCGGGGACGGCCGCCACATTGACGGGCGCGGTGGGCGTAATGGAACTGATCAGGGGCAAGCGGCTATGGGTTCTGAGGTAGTAGATGCCGATTTCTATGTCATTCAATTGGGGAATCAAAATGCGGGTTGCGAGGCCGAACTGGCCGCCATCGCTTGGGTTGTTGTTGGGCGCGCGCGGCACGCCACCCAAACCGCCGAGGGGACTGTTGGCGGGAATGTCGGGAATGGCCCCGAAGCCAAGCATGACGGTATTTCCACTCACACCGACGAAGTCATTGGTGCTGAAGTAGGTGCCGGGTGGATCGATTTCCGTTTCCTCGAACTTGAAGAGATAAAAACCCTCCAACGTGATGTTCTCGGTAATTCCGATCGAGGCCGAAATCATGGGCACCGGGATGAGGCCCTCTCTCAATTCGGCCCCGGCAATGCGAAATTTGGACACATCGACGGGATTAATGGTGTTGATGCCATTCTGGATAAAGGTGCTTTCACCCCAACTGAGGACCTGGCTGCCGACGCGGATGTCCACCGGTATGTTGCCCATGTCGAATTTGGCGAAGGCGAAATAATCCAGCAGGACGGCGTCCTGTCCCACCTTTTCGAGGGCTTTGCTGGAGAGTTTTGTGCGCTCCCGGTCCTTACCCTCATTTTCAAAATCGTGGAACGCCGTCCCGCGTACGAAAACTCCGAAATTTTGATAATTGACCTCGAGTTCGCTGGTTACCTTGAAGGCATTGGAATATATGCCTTTGGAATAATTGAGGTTGCCGTCATCGGCATTGACGGAATTTAGCCGCCCGCCGTTGGTAGTGCCGATGAGACCGAGGTCGGGGTCGTTGAGCCGGAAGGAAGCGCCGTAGGAGAGGGTCGTATCAAGACTCGCTTCGGCTTCTCCCAACATAAACTCGACTGCCGAGGCGTTTGAGGAAACCACCAGTGCGAGTCCGGCGGCAAAGAATCCAGTTCGTAAACGGAGGCCAGGCATAAGTGAGGTTGCCCGGAAGGAGGAAGGATTTTTTTTATTCATAGTCCATGCAGATTAACGGGTATTGGTCGCCGAATTTCCAAAGCAGGGCAGGGCATCACATTTTTTTATTCGGCAGCGATTGCAAGTTTCACCTTGGAATGTTAAAAATGGTTTTTTCTTATATTAAAAGTAATTTTTCGTTAAATGCAAATCCTTATCTTATATCTCTTTGTGTCATTGCAGGTCACTCCGGAAAGCTTTATACGCCTCATGATTTGTTGATATAAATCGTTTCCAATGAATGTTGAAACCGTCCAGACCGGAAAAACGGACCTACTCCGGGAAATTCAGAAAAAAGTATTATGGCTTTCTACTTTGATGGTCCACCATGCCAATACCGCCATAAAAAACACCGACGGCATTAAGGCTGGCGGCCATCAGTCCTCCAGCGCCTCGGTGGCCACCATCATGACGGCGCTTTTTTTCGATTACCTGCGGGCGGGCGATAAAGTGTCCGTCAAACCGCACGCCTCGCCGGTCTTTCACGCCATCCAGTTTCTCCTCGGCCATCTCGATGCCAAATACCTCAAAACCCTGCGCCAATTCGGTGGACTGCAAGCCTATCCCAGCCGGACCAAAGATCCCGATCCGGTCGATTTCTCAACCGGTTCGGTCGGGCTGGGGGCGACCGCACCCAATTTTGCCGCCCTCGTCCAGGCCTACTTGAGCAGCCATTCATTTTCCTCCCACAATCCGGATGGACAGCGCTTTATCAGCCTGGTGGGTGACGCCGAACTGGACGAAGGCTCCGTTTGGGAAGCCGTGGCCGAGCCGGTCATGAGCGACCTGAACGATTTGCTCTGGATTGTCGATTTGAACCGGCAAAGCCTGGACCGGGTCATACCGGGCATACGGGTTCGATGTTGGCGGGAGATGTTCGCGGCCAACGGATGGAAGGTCATCGATGTCAAATACGGCAAACATCTCAAGTCGGCTTTCGATGAACCCAACGGAGAACTGTTGCGCGCCTGCATCGATGAATTGTCCAATGACGCCTATCAGAGCCTGTTGCGGCTGGGGACGGAGGAATTGCGCACCTGGCTGCCGAGAAAAAGCCGGTTTCCCAAGGATATGGCTCGTTTTCTCGATCGCTATGGCGATGTTGAATTACGCAAACTTTTCTGGAATCTCGGCGGGCACGATTTCGAGGAACTTCTGACCGCGTTTTCCGTGGCGGAGGTCTACCGGGGGCCTTCCGTGATATTTGCCTACACCATGAAAGGCTGGCAATTACCCTCAGCCGGGCATCCGCAAAACCATTCCGTCCTCCTCAATGTGGCCCAAATGGAGGAATTACGAAATTCCCTGGGCATTTCGAAAGAGGAGGAGTGGTCGGGATTCGATTCCGCCAGCGATGCCGGTCGTTTCTGCGCCGCGACGGCCGCCCGACTGCGGGCCGGGAAAACCCCTGCCTGCGGACGCTCTCTACCGCCCTTGGGGGTGGAGTTGGCGAGCAAACATCGCGGGCGGCGTTCCACCCAGCAGGTGTTCGGCACCATCCTGACGGCCCTCTCACGGCAACATCCTGAAATCGCCGGTCGCGTTGTGACCTTGAGCCCGGACGTTGCCAGTTCCACCAATCTGGGAGGATGGATCAACAAAATGGAAGTCTGGCGCAGAGAGGAGCGGGAATCTTTGCCCGAGGCGCCGGAGGAGGGCGTATTGCAGTGGAAGGAAACTCCGCATGGCCAGCACATCGAGTTGGGCATCTCGGAGAACAATCTTTTTATGGCCCTGGGTCAGTTCGGACTTTCCGAGGAAATGTTCGGGGAGACACTGTTCCCCATCGGGACGCTTTACGATCCCTTTGTGCGGCGCGGCCTGGACGCCTTTTTCTACGCAATTTATTCCGGTTCCAGGTTCATTGCAGTGGGCACACCCTCCGGTCTGACTCTGTGCGGAGAGGGCGGAGCGCATCAATCCGTGCTGACACCGTCCATCGGCATCGAAATGCCACAGCTTTCGGCCTATGAACCTTGTTTCGGCCAGGAATTGGAATGGGTCATCATGGACGCCCTGGAGCAAATCCGCCAACGCGGTCACTCCACATATATCCGGCTGACGACCAAGCCGGTGGATCAAAGCCTTTTTCAGTTGCCGGAAAACCCGGAGACTTTGCGCCGACTGGTTTTGCAGGGTGCTTACCGTATTGCGGACTCCTCCACCGATGGAAATTGCCGACCCGGCCATAATAAGGTCAACCTGTTCGCCTGCGGGGCGTTGGTTCCAGAAGCGATTGAGGCCAGCCGGTCGCTGCGTGAAGAAGGGATTTTTGTCAATGTCGTTAATGTGACCGGACCGGGCCCACTCTACCGGCATTATCAGGAATGTTCTCAAGATTCTTCCCGTCGAAACGAATTTTTGGCCGACGTTTTGCCGCCGGGGGAAAGAACCGCCCCGATTGTCACACTGATCGATGGGCATCCTCATTCCCTGGCCTGGATCGGCGGCGCTCTGGGTGCTTGCGTTACCCCTTTGGGGGTAGATGAATTTGGTCAATCGGGCTCATTGGAGGACGTTTACCGGGAATACGGGATCGGTGTTTCCGCCATCACGTCGGCCTGCCGCAGAGCTCTTGTCGTTTGATTTTTCGCAAAGCTCTTGCCTCTATCCTGTCAGGAGCCGTAAATTGTAAGTTTTTCTATTGGCATGAGCAATCAACCCACTGCCGGTAAGCGTTTCCGGGCCGCCCTGGAAGAAGAAAATCCCCTTCAAATAGTCGGTGCGGTTAATGCCTACAGCGCCCTTTTAGCGGAAAGGGCCGGTTTTCGCGCGCTCTATTTATCGGGCGCGGGGGTGGCTAATGCCTCCCATGGGTTGCCCGATCTCGGGGTGACCACCTTGCAGGATGTGGTCGAGGACATCCGGCGCATCACCGCCGCCACATCGCTGCCTCTGCTGGTCGATGCCGACACCGGCTGGGGCGGGGCTTTCATGATTGCCCGGACCGTTCGGGAGATGATTAAAGCGGGAGCGGCCGGGTTGCATATCGAGGATCAGGTGCAGGCCAAGCGATGCGGCCACCGGCCGGGCAAGGAACTGGTTTCCGCCGAGGAAATGGCTGATCGCATCCGTTCTGCAATAGATGCCCGCAGCGACCCCGACTTTGTCATCATGGCCCGGACCGACGCCCTGGCCTCGGAGGGGCTGGCCTCCGCTATTGAAAGGTGCCGGCTCTACGTCGAGGCAGGGGCCGACACGATTTTTGCCGAAGCGCTGACCAACCTGGATGAATACCGCCAATTTACAGAGGCGGTCTCCGTTCCCGTTTTGGCCAACCTGACGGAATTTGGAAAAACGCCCCTCTACACTCTGGATGAGATGCGC
>JAJFLT010000205.1 GCA_021772555.1 Opitutales bacterium
ACCGTCAATCCCAGAGATTGGCATTTGAGGGCGACCTCGATGGGGCAAGGATTTTTGCCCGAATTGGAGATCACAATAACGGTCTCTCCGGCCTTCAGATCGTAAATGGAATGGTGCTTTTCCACCAGCCGGGTTCCGTAACCGGGCAATGTTTCCACCCATCCCCCAGTGGGATCGACAATGGCGCTGACCATTGCGAGCCCGCCCGCGCGGTGCACCAGTTCGCGGGCCAGAATGGCCGAGTGCCCGCTGCCGAATGTATGCAAAACCCCGCCGTTTCCGATGGAGCGGCCGATTACCGCACCCAGCTTCTCCAGGGTATCGCGGTTTTCCCGAAAAATCCGGCTGTTACTTGCCTCAATGAGTTCGAAATATTGGTTGGAAAGATTCATGGGTGAATATATTCGGCTGATAGCGCGTTTCTTGTCCAGAACAACCTTGACACGATTGCCCATAGTGTTTCCTTAACAGGCCTTAGCGCCTTGGGATTCGGTTAATCGTTACCGGGCGGCAGGTTTTGTAATCGGAAGTTGTCGAAACGACCTAACTTTTCCGGCCAAGAACCCTGCTCCCACAAAGCGGTCGCTCGAATTTTGAGCATGTTAAAAAAAATCACCATCAACCTTGTCCTAACGACACTTCAGACCTATGGAATCTATTTTTTGGATCGCACCTTTATCCGCCGTAATATCGCTTTGTTTCGCTGCTTATTTCTTTCGGCAAATGACGAAAGAAGATGCCGGAACCGACCGCATGCAAGAAATCGCCGCTCACGTAACGGCCGGAGCCCACGCTTATTTGCGGCAGCAATACAAGGTGGTGACCATCGTTTTCGTAATTTTGTTGGCGGTCTTTTTCTTCCTCGCCTTCGGGTTGGAAACCCAGAGCCGGTGGGCGCCCTTTGCATTCGTAACAGGCGGTTTTTTCTCCGGCCTGGCGGGTTTTTTCGGAATGAAAACCGCCACTCATGCGGCCAGCCGGACGGCCCATGCAGCCAGTAATTCCCTCGATCACGGCCTCCGGGTGGCTTTTCGCAGCGGCGCCGTCATGGGGCTTTCCGTCGTCGGGCTGGGCCTTCTGGCGATTTGCCTGTGGTTTTATTGGCTGACGTTGCGCTACCCGATTGATGGCGATAATGCCTCCGATAATATTATGCGCGTTACCACCATCATGCTCTCTTTTGGCATGGGCGCATCTTTACAGGCTCTTTTTGCCAGGGTGGGAGGCGGTATTTACACCAAGGCGGCCGACGTGGGGGCAGACCTCGTGGGCAAGGTCGAGGCCGGCATCCCGGAGGACGACCCGCGCAACCCCGCCGTCATCGCCGACAATGTGGGCGATTTCGTGGGCGATGTGGCCGGCATGGGAGCCGATCTTTACGAATCTTATTGCGGCTCCATACTGGCAACGGCGGCTCTCGGAGCAGCGGCTTTTTACGGAAATCCGGAAATGCAGATCATCGCTGTCATCGCTCCGATGATAATCGCCGGAATTGGAGCCCTATTGTCGGTGCTGGGGGTTTTCCTAGTGCGAGTTAAAAAAGGTGCTGGTCAAAAAGCCCTTCTTCATGCTCTCGATCGTGGAATCAACACGGCCGCCGCTCTTGTCGTAGTGGCATCATTTTTTGTCCTTAGGGGACTGGGTCTGGAAAACGCCCTCGGCATCTGGGGCGCGGTGGTCATCGGCTTGATTACTGGAATAGTGATCGGCAAGGCGACAGAGTATTACACATCCCATGCTCATAAACCGACCCAGGTAATTGCCGACAGTGCTGCTACTGGCTCGGCCACGGTGATTATTTCCGGAATTTCCATCGGCATGATTTCTACCGCCGTGCCAGTGATTTCCGTCTGCACCGGCATCATTCTGGCATTCAGTTTCGCCTCTGGTTTCGACTTTACCAATCTCTCCATGGGGCTTTACGGAATAGGTTTTGCCGCCGTCGGCATGCTTTCCACCCTCGGCATTACTCTGGCCACGGACGCCTATGGTCCCATTGCCGACAACGCCGGTGGCAATGCCGAAATGAGCAAACTGCCTCCCGAAGTACGGGAGCGGACCGATGCCCTCGACGCCCTCGGCAACACCACCGCAGCCATTGGTAAAGGTTTCGCTATCGGTTCGGCCGCGTTGACTGCATTGGCCCTCCTGGCATCCTATATGGAGCAATTGAAAGCCGGTTTGAACGGTAGCGAGAAGAAAGTCGCCGACTTCCAGAGTAAAATGGGTATGGATATTTCCGATGCGCTCTTTATCGATTACATAAATTATTTCGGCATCCATTTGATGAACCCGATTGTATTGATTGGGGTTTTTACCGGTTCCCTCATGGCCTTTTTGTTTTGCGGGTTTACCATGCAGGCGGTGGGCCGGGCAGCCTCCGCCATGATGGAAGAAGTGCGCCGGCAGTTCCGTGCAGACGCCGGCATACTGGAGGGAACTTCCGTTCCGGACTACGCGCGCTGTGTTGCCATTTCCACCCGGGGAGCCCAGAAGGAAATGCTCATGCCCTCTTTGTTGGCGGTGCTCACTCCGGTCATCATGGGTCTGGTTTTCGGTCCCGCCGGAGTCATCGGCCTGTTGACGGGAGGACTTTGTTCGGGCTTTGTTCTGGCGGTCTTCATGGCCAATGCCGGTGGTGCCTGGGACAATGCCAAGAAATTCATCGAAGAGGGCAACATGGGCGGAAAAGGTTCCGATGCCCATAAAGCGACGGTTATTGGTGACACGGTGGGCGATCCCTTCAAGGATACTTCCGGTCCCAGTTTAAACATTCTCATAAAATTGATGAGTATGGTATCCATCGTTATGGCCGGTGTGACTGCCGCCTATAGCCTGCTTTAAAAAAAATGGCGGCAATTTCCCACCGCCGCGAAAAGGGCGCCCGGACATTCTCTACCATGCCTGATTCAGCGGTACGGCTTCTCAGCGTGGTCAAAAACTACGACCGGCAAAGGGCCGTGGACAATTTGTCCCTGGAAGTCCCAGCCGGTTCCATTTACGGATTCATCGGCCCCAACGGTTCCGGTAAAACGACCACCTTGCGCCTGATCCTGCACCTGATCCTGCCTGACCAAGGAATTGTTGAAGTGCTCGGGGAAAGAGGAACCCGCGCCGCCAACGACAGGATCGGCTATCTTCCGGAGGAGCGTGGGCTCTACAAAAAAATGACAGTCCAGCGACAAATCGGATATTTCGGCAGACTCAAGGGAGTGAGCGGACCGCTGATCCGAAAACGAACCGAATACTGGCTCGATCGTTTGGGATTGGCCGATCGCATCGGGGCCAAAACGGAAAGCCTTTCCAAGGGCATGAGACAAAAGGTGCAGTTCATCACGGCCGTCATCATGAAGCCGGACATACTCATCCTCGATGAACCGTTTTCCGGGCTCGATCCTCTCAATCTGGAAACCATCCGGAAAGAAATCCTCCAACTCAAGCGGGAGGGAACCACCATCCTCTTATCCACCCACGACATGACTGCGGCCGAGAATATGTGCGATAACATTTTCATGATCGATGGCGGCAAAAAAGTGCTCGACGGCCCGCTGTCCAAAATTCAGGAAAATTTCGGACAGGATACGATACGGGTGCGCCTTCGCGGGAACGAATTTAACTCCTGGGAGACCCTGCCCGGAGTTTCTGCGGTAAGGGACCAAGGGCGTTACCAGGAGCTTCGGTTTAAGGGCGATTCGGGCGAAATCATCGAACAGCTTTCCCGGTTAGGCGTGGTCGAGCATTTCGAAATAGTGCAGCCCTCACTGCACGATATATTCTTGCGTCTGGCAGCTGGGGACAAACCGCCTGAGAAAGAAAGCGAGCCGAGCGATGAATAAAATCTGGAGCATCGCCTGGAACGACTACCTCTTGACGGTCGCTTCACGCACTTTCCTCATCAGTTTGCTGCTGGCGCCCCTGCTTTTTCTCGGCATTTCAGGCATTCAGTTAATCGCCCGCAGCAATAAGGACCTGGGTGACAAGGTTTTGGTGGTTGTCGATCGCAGCGAAGTCCTTTATCCCGCCATCGCGGAAAAGGCGGTCAAAAGAAACCGCGGCGACAAGGTGTTAAGCGGAGAAAGGGGCAAGAAAACAAAGGTCGGTTCCCGGTTTTTGGTTGAACCCTATCGGGACGATTTCGGGGGAACGAATGAAATCGAAAAAGTTCTCTCGGAAAAAGTTCGCAACAAGGATATTTTCGCTTTTGCCCTGATCGGGATGGATGTCGTTCATCCGGGCCGGGGCTCCGACAATAAAATTTCATATTACTCGGATTCTCCGGCCGCTTACGACCTGCCGGAATGGCTTAGCGAGGTTGCCAACGAAAAAGTGGAGTCGCTGCGGTTCGAGAGCGCTGGAATTCATCGGCGCACGGTGAACAAGTTACAACAACCCGTTTCCCTGGATCGTTTTGGCCTGGCCGAAGTGTCCGCGGAAGGCTTGGAAAAACAGGCCCAAAAGGAGGACATGGTGGAGGCATTCATCGTGCCGCTGGGGGCCGTCTTCCTCCTCTTCGTCATCGTTAATATGAGTGCTCCCCTTATGCTGAACATGGTTATCGAGGAAAAAATGAACAAGATCATGGAAGTGCTGGTTTCCTCGGCTCCGCCTTTTTACCTCATGTTGGGTAAGTTGCTGGCCGCCACCATGGTCGGACTCACTTTGGCGACGGTCTACCTTGGGTCCATGACCGCTTTGTTCCTGACTATTGGCGAAGTGGATAGCATTCCCGGACGGCTCTGCTTGTGGTTTATTCTCTTCCTCATCCTTGCCTTGATGAGCTATGGGTCGATTTGGGGAAGCATCGGGGCGGCCTGTTCGGAGATTAAGGACACCCAAAACTTTGCCGGCTTGACCATGGTCATGGTTATTGCGCCGTTGGCGCTGGTAATCCCTGTCATGGAATCACCGGGGAGTGCATTTTCCATTGGCATTTCGCTGGTTCCACTCTTTGCGCCCGTAATTATGCTTCTGCGTCTGGGAATTCCTCCCGGCCCAGCGACTTGGGAGATTCTGCTCAGTCTGGTTCTTTGCGTTGGCTTTACAATGTTTTGTGTTTGGGGCAGCGGCAAAATATTTCGATTCGGGCTAATGGCCCAAGGGCACCGGCCGAATCTGGGCCAGGTAATTCGATGGCTCTTGTCATCTTAAACATACGGAAACAGCTATGCCGCCGGATAAAATTTCGTATCCATCACCAAAATGAGAATCTTTATGTTTCATAAAACCGCTGATTACACAGATAAACGCGGATAAAGAAAATGATTTTAGAGTGCTATTTAACAAATTATCTGTGTCTATCTGTGTAATCTGTGGTTAAAAAAGGAGCACCGTTCATTCTTTTGTTTTTTCAATGATGAATAGCAATGGAGCGGATTTGGACTTTTGGTTTTGGGGTATTTCGGCGCATTCCACGATGGATTCTTTTGTGTAGAGTGAAGAGGCCCAATCACCCACCGCTATATATTCCTGACACCCTCCAGGATGCCCCCGGTAGCATACGATTGTAATGATTCCACCCGGTCGCAAAAGGCTGTAGGCCGCTTTCAAGGCATCGATAGTGTCGCCAGGTTTTGTAATCAAACTCTTATCGCCTCCCGGCAGGTACCCGAGATTGAACATTATGGCGCGGACTTCGCCTCTTGTTTCATGAGAAAGATGATCGGCCATATCAGTATGGTTGGCCCGGATAAGTCGGACTCTTTCCCTTAATTCCTCTTGGTCGAGGAGTAGGCGAGTTTTGGCCAGGGCTTCTTCCTGAATATCGAAGCCGAAAACTTTTCCTTCGGCACCAACCCGTTTGGCTAAAAATACCGTGTCGTGTCCATTGCCGACAGTTGCGTCTATGACAACACTGCCTTGGCCAATAACTGCGGCCACTCTTTCCTGGGCCGATTTAACGGGATTGTAACGAACTTCGGTACGATCACTCAGGTCTGTATTCCCAGCGCTTTTTTTCTTCGTTCCAATGTTGAAGCGAATCTGGCTCGACGTATTCGTATTGGCCGGTGTCGAGATTAAAGGCTTTGACCGTATCCTGGTTCATTTCCCTGGTTTCTTCCTGCCGGACCTGTTCATTGCTTTCCTTGATTTTGGCAATATATCCATCGATCCCCGTGGTTTCGCCAGAAACAACGGAGCCCAATGGCGATTCCTGGACTCCCGTAGCTACCGGACGGAGGGGAGAATGATCGGGGTTTTGGCAACCGGTCCACAGGAAAAGACTGATTGCCGCCGAGGATAAATTAACGAGAACTCGTTTCATCTTAATTTAAAAATGGCAGTATCCACCGGATTCCGCAACCTCAATTGACGCAAAATTGCCTGCTTGTGTACCATTTTTCCTTTAAATCCCATCCAGGGCTTCGGCATCGAGTTCAAATTGACCCACTTTTGTGGCCGGACCCGTTATGGTAATCTCATAGCCGTCGCCGATCTGAACCTCCAGTTTTCCCCCCGGCATGTGGACCGTCAGAGTTGCATCGACAGCCCCTATTTTGTGCGCCACCGCGGCGGCTGCGCTGCTGCTGCTGCCTGAAGCAAGGGTATAGCCGGCCCCGCGTTCCCATATTTCGAGTTGGATATTGGCTCGATCGAGGACTTTCAGGAGTTGGACATTGGTTCTGTTCGGAAACAACTCGTGATTTTCCAGAATCGGCCCCAATTCATGGGCCAGAGCGCTGGAAATTTCCTCCATAGGCAGAACGCAGTGTGGATTCCCTATGGTAGCGGCATAAAACTGATAATTTCGGCCATTAATTTCAATGGGTTCCGCCAAAACTTCACGTTTCAGACCGGTCACGGGAATCGCTTCGCTGTCAAAGGATACTTTGCCCATGTCCACTACTATTTTACCGGCACCGGGGCCGACTTGGCAGGTGACGATACCCCCCGCGGTCGAAATGGTAAACGGTTTTTCCGAGACCAGCTTTTCGTCCCAAAGGTAGCGGGAAAAAATTCTCAAACCATTGCCGCTTTTTTCTGCTTCACCGCCATCGGGGTTGAAGATGCGTAAACCGAAATCAGCCTCCTCACAAGGCAGGGGCCCAAACAGGATGCCGTCCGAACCGAGTCCAAAATTGCGGTGGCAAATGAGCCGGATTTCGACCTCCGTTAATTTCCGATCGATATCGTTCGGATTGAGAACGAGGTAATCGTTGCCCAAAGCATGGTACTTTTGGAATTTCATAAGATGTGAAATCTTCTCCATCGATTGATTATTTTATTTTTCTTCGATCATTTTCAATGTCACTATGGTTTTATCTGGTTCCCACCAATAGGCACCACCATTTTTTAATGCATCGATTTCGTGGTTTCCCTTGATCTCATATTTCATCTCACGTCCTTTCAAGTTCCCAGAACTAGTAGTGGCCTGAAGGGAAAAGTAAAGAGATCCATTTCGTACTTTATACTCGGGAGAAAAGTAGAAACCCATCGAACCATAGCGCCAGCGAATGAAAGTGGCGTCTCCTCGTTTGACGATCACGGGTGTTTCAGCGAAATAATCACGGTCTCGGCATGAGATACCTGGCTCGAAGCTTACACAACCACTCGATACCAATGAAGCCAACGACACTAAAATCATTCGTATTTTCATATCTTATTATCTACCTACGGATTTGTGATGCAATTGTCACGAATCTAGTTTAGCAGTAAAATATATGGGTGCAACAGGTAATGACGGTGATCTTCCTTCTTCTGAAACGATCTGCGGTCTCTGGATAAGTGGGGAGGGAGAGGCGTGCCTTTCGCTCCTCGAAAACGAAAATGGCCGCCAGGAAATTGAGGTCCCTTTTATTCCCTTTGCCTGGGCCAATGACCTACCGCAAGCGGCGAATTCCAAGGAAGAAACTCTTTCCGGCGATGAGCCGTATCGCTACTTGCTTCATTTCGAGAATCTCCAAGGCTATCGCGATTTGTTAAAAAATCGTCCGAATGGTCTCTTCGTGGAGAGTGTCAGGGCGCTGGAAAGCCAGTTCTTGCTTCGCCACCAAAGACGTCTTTACGAGAACCTTCCCTTCAGCCACTTGCGCCGCTGCCAATGCGATATCGAGACGGCTTGCAGTGTACCGGACGGTTTCAGCAGCCCCGGAAGGAAAGAGGATCGTGTGCTCGCTATCGGTCTCTCCTTTTCGGGGGAAAACGAGCCGGTTTTTCTGGTTTTGGAGGAAATGAGCGATGCCGCCGAGCGGGACCTTCTAAAGCGATTCAACCAAATCTTGAGGGAAAAGGATCCCGATGTCATCGAAGGGCACAACTTTTTTAATTTCGACCTGCAATACCTGCGCCGCCGAAGCTCGCGTTTCCGGTTGCCTTGCGCCTGGGGTAGGTTTGGTCAGGAGGCGCGTTTTCGCAAAAGCCGATTGCGGGTGGCCGAGCGCTGGATCGACTTTGTTCGTTGCGACATGCCGGGCCGGGCGATCATCGACACCTATTTGCTCATCCAGCAATTCGATGTCACCACGCGTGACATGATTTCCTATTCGCTCAAGGATGTGGCCGTTTATCTGGGGGTGACGCCCCCGCAATCGAGTGAGCGAACCTACCTCACGGCGAACGAAATTCAGCAAACATTTGTCAACGACCGCGACCGCTTTTTAGCCTACCTGGGCGATGATTTACGGGAAACCGCGGGAGTGGCCGGCCTGCTTCTGCCCACCTATTTTGCCCAGACCGAGAATTTTCCCATGACCTTGCAGGAAATCACTTTGCGCGGTTCGGCCAACAAGGTGGACCTGCTCCTGCAAGAAAATTACTTCAAAGCTCGCCAGAGCCTGCCCGAATTCCCGGAGGTGCGTCCCTTCGAGGGAGCTTTTTCACGCAGTTTTGTGACCGGCGTTTATCGCCATGTGCTCCACTTCGATGTGGCTTCGCTTTATCCCAGCTTACTCATGTTGATCGGCCGCAATCCCTCCTCCGATTCGCTGGGAATCTTTATTCCATTATTAAAGGAACTCCGCCAGGCGCGGTTTGAATTCAAGAACATGGCCCGCAACGCCGCAACCGAGGAACTGCGCATCGAGTATCAGGCCCGGCAGACCGCCTATAAAATTCTTATCAATTCGTTTTACGGATACCTGGGGTTTTCCGGGGCCCGTTTTGCGGACAGCGATTTGGCTGCTGAAGTTACTCGGCGGGGGCGGGAATTGTTACAAGAACTGATCGAGGAATTCGAGCGTTTGGGCTGCACCATTCTGGAGGCGGACACCGATGGAATTTACCTTGCCACCGATGAACACTGGGAAAAACCGGATGCCCTGCTGGATAAAATCATCCAAATCCTTCCGGATGGGATCGAACTGGAATACGATGGCCGTTACGATTCCATGTTCTGCTACAAGGCAAAAAATTATGCTCTCTACGACGGAAGCAAAATTACCATTCGCGGCTCCGCATTGCGTTCCCGGGGAATCGAGCCTTACTTGAAAGAGCTTTCCCGCAGGCTGATCGGTTACTTGCTGGGCGTTGACGATGAATCACCGCTTGTTTTGGCGGAGAAATTTCGCACAGCCATCGATTCCAGGTCGATGGACATCGGCCGCCTCGCCAAATCGGAATACCTCAGCCAGAGTCCCGAAAAATACCGAGAGAAAGTTGAAAACGGCGGCAAGCCCCGGCGCGCTTCCCTGGAAGTGGCCCTACA
The DNA here is from genome assembly GCA_021772555.1 of Opitutales bacterium. Taxonomy (GTDB): domain Bacteria; phylum Verrucomicrobiota; class Verrucomicrobiia; order Opitutales; family UBA2987; genus JAJFLU01. Next base: position 9,641 of record JAJFLT010000205.1, read on the forward strand.
GATGAACCCGCAGCCCAAAATGGGACAGCGTGTGACTTACTACATCCCGATTGCGGACAAGCCGCGCCTTCCCGACTGGCAGAGAGCCCTTCCCGTGGATTCTTACAACCCTGAGGAGCTTCCCTACGATCCAGCCTATTACAAAAAGAAGCTGGACGCCTGGATCAAACGCTACAGCGAGTATCTCCTCGATGAAGAGGAAAACCCACAAGGCGAGCTATTCTAACTGACTAGTTGGACCTTGTTCAATTAAACCTCAATCGCGGCTGACGTTCGATTGGCCACCCAATCGATTATCTTCTGCTCGTCATCCTCGTTTTCGGCTACCACCCGTAGAAATTCGGAGGCATGGATGTCGTTTTCCTTGAGAAATCTACGGTCGCCGCCGCAGGAATACATGATGTCCGGGTGCAATTCTCCCCGCAACTTGGCCTTGGCCTTCTCGATAATGCGTGGCAGCCAGCGGATGCCTTTGGCTTCGGAATCCTTGGCCGGCAATGTTTCCGGGTCTAAAATCTTGCCGCTGGAAACCCTCTTTTGCTTGTCCAGGAAATAGGACCGCCGGATGTCGTGGATGAGGGCGAAAGTAGCAAAATCGGGCTCGCCGCCGCTATTATAGTCTTCTGCGAAGTCGTAAATTTCCTGAGCGGTTACGCCGATCGAAGCGATGAATTCCGCTTCCTTTTCATTGAAATAACTCTCGGGCTCTCGGTTGCCGTCCGCATAAAGCTTAACCGCTTGATCCCAGATTTCCCGCAACTGTTTTTGATAATCGTAATTTTTCATTTTCAAGTAATTTAAATGTTAATACCTCTAAGACGTGATTTTTGGGGAAACCTTTCAGGCCATCTTGAAATCTATCTGGCGTTTGAACCGATCCACCCTGTCAACCACCACTTCAATTATTTGTCCGGTATAATAGGTTCTGTTTTTCCGGCGACCGATAATCGCCGTGCGGCTGTCGTTGAGCCGATAGAGATCGTCCTTCAAAGTTGAGATGTGGATCATACCGAAAGTGGTCGATTGCACCAGTTCGATGAACATGCCGTGGTTTTTTACTTCCGTTATGACAGCTTCAAAAACGGTTTTCTCCGCGCGCCCGACCTCTCGTTCAAAGAATTCCAGTAATTTCAGCTTTTGGGATTCGCGCTCGGCCTCGACGCTGTTGGACTCGGTCAGGGTCAGGTGCTGTGAGAGTTTCGCCGCTTCCCCCGGGCCATATCTTTTCGGTGGAGCCCCATCCAGCTTCGATTTACCTCCCTTGGCCAGATGCCGTTCCAAAACACGGTGAACGATGAGATCGGAATAGCGCCGGATCGGTGAGGTGAAGTGCAAATAATTGTCTTTGTTGAGACCGTAATGGCCGTCGCAATTCTCCTTGTAAATGGCTTTTTTCAGACTCCTCAGGAATTGGAGTTTGAGGGTGTATCCCTGTGGGTGGTCTTTAATTTTACGCAGAAACTTGCTTACTTCGTTACGTTTGGTCAGATCGCCCACATTCAGTTGAAAACCGGCCAGATAGTCGCGCAATTCCTCCAAACGGGTCTCATCGGGACTGTCGTGCACCCGGTAAATCGTGGGCATCCCGGCTTGCCGCAAAGATTTGGCCACCGCTTCATTGGCGGCCAACATGAATTCCTCGATTAGCTGGTGGCTCTCGTCGTATTCGATTTGCTCGATGCGGTCGGCGTATCCTTTCTCATCCACATATATTTTGATTTCGGGCATATCGAGATCCAGGCTTCCCTTGTCCATTCGCCTCGTTCTCAGCTTGGAGGCGATCTCCCAAAGTTGGCCGATGCTTGTGCGCAGGATTTCCAAATCTTCATCGCTTAACTCGGACAGGGGTCTTCCTGTAGAGCCAGTCTGGTGCGCCGGCGGCACGGGAAGGTTACGGATCTTGTTATTATCAAAGCCCTGCATAAAAGCATAGGCCTGGGTGTAGGTTAACCGCTTTTTGCTATGAATAACCGAATTGGCATAACGCACATTAGCCAACCGGCCCTTGACGCTGAAAGTCAGGAAAGCCGTTTTCACCAACCGGTCCGCCCCTTCCGAAAGGCTGCACAGCCCATTCGACAAGGCTTCCGGAATCATTGGAATAACGGTTCCCACCAGGTAGGTGGAGTTGCCCCTCTTCTGGGCTTCCTTATCGATGGCGCTGCCCGCTTTGACGTAGGCGCCCACATCGGCGATGTGCACTCCCACGATAAATTCGCCGTTGTCCTTTTTCTCGATGGAGAGGGCGTCATCGAAATCCTTGGCATCGTCGGGATCGATGGTAAAGGTGAATTTATCCCGCCAATCGAGCCTTCCCTGCAGGTCCGATTTTCTCACTTTTTCCGGAAGTTGACTGGCTTGGCCGACTACTACCGGGGGAAACTTCGTCTCCAGTTCAAAACGGTGCAGGAGGGCTTCGTACTCGGCTCCCGGAGTATGGGTTTTGCCCAAAACGCCAATAATCTCCCCTTCCGGATTGAGGTGCCGTTGTTTCCACTCCATTAGTCGAACGACAACCTTGTCATCGATTCGGGGTGCGGGGCGCAATTTGGATTTTTTGGGATCGGGCACCAGGATGTCCTGAATAATGCGCGGATCGTCCGGGATGACATAATAATAAGCACGGCTTTTTTTGAGAGTACCGGTGAGGGTCTTGCGGGCGCGTTCCAGAATTCGGATGACCCGCCCGCGCGGATCTTCCTGGGGAAAGGCGACCGTCTTTTTCCCTCGGTGTCGTCCGCGGTAACGTCCTTTTTGCGGCACCAGCCGGGCCAGGACATGATCTCTGTGCAGAGCCACTCCGGTGTCTTCCGCCGGGATGTAAAGGCGGTCTTTACCCGCCGTCATGCCCAATTGGAGGAGGCGAGTATTTCCGGGATCGGGGATGAGTATGGCCGCACCGCTCTGCCGGAATTGGATGGTGCCCGGAATCAGATCGGCATCGGCGGGCAGGCAATAGCGATTACCTTTGACCACTACGACGGCGCCGGAAATCACCAGCCTGCGCAAAACCTTATCAAGGATGGACTGCTGTTTTTCCCGCAGTTTGAGCTTTTGGCCGATTTCCGCCGCTTTCAAAGGCGCGTAATCGGGTTCGGCCAGTAATGTAAAAATTTTTTCTTCCATAAGTTGATCTTAATAATAAATGAGTACCGAGCGCAACCGCTTCATAATAAATTCCATTCCGGACCGGAATGCTTCGGTTGCTTATTCTCGCGAGTAGGTTTCAGTTGCCGATGCTTGGCCGGACGATGGTGGCGGAACCGTTGGCCGCCTTGATGATGTCCGCTGTCGGTGCCTGGGTGGTGTAATCGATGAGGACACCTTGCCCGTTTTCACCCTTCAGATTTTTGAAGAATTCCACATGGCCGTCAAGAAATGCTATATGCCCCCCGGCTCCTTCCCAGGGTGATGTTTCGGAGTCCCAGGTGCCGTCCGACCTCAGGCCTCTTGTCCAGATGAGCGGGGTGGTGGAGGCGGGAGCGCCCGGGCTCAGTCCCGCGAAAGCCTCGTAACCCACCGGGGAGTCTTCCCAGGCCGGCTCGACGGTGATGGCGCCGGTCTCGCGATTGTTGCGTACGATAATCCGTGGCAGCGTGGCCGTGGCGGCCAGCGGGTCCACATCCACATAGTAAAGAGCGGCATCGTTCAAGTCCGCCTCGGCGGCCAGGAATTGGGCCCACTGGTAAATATCGGTGATGGCATTATCACCGGTGTTGGGGATGGAACGGGTGCGTTCTTGCTGGTTTGCGAAAGTGAGGTAACCGATCGCGATTTGGCGGAGGTTGCTGCTCGCTTTTTGCCTTTGCGCCAGTTCCTTCGCCTTGCCTACAGCGGGGATGATAAGCGCCACCAAAATGCCGATAATGGCAATAACGGTTAAAAGTTCCACTAGGGTGAAACCGGGGTTGCGCCCGGTATTTCGGTTAAATTGCATAGTGTCGTTTGCTATTGGTGATCTTGAAGGATAGTAAAAACCAGGCCTCCGTCAAGATCAGTCAATAGGGCAGGGGAAAGCGTTGGCAAAGTTCCAGCGCGACACTTTTTGCCTGTGCGATGACCGCTTCGTTCGTCGGATCGGCCAGAACCCCGGCAATAGCCCCGGCAATGGTTTTCATTTCCTCCGTTTCCATTCCCCGGGTCGTCACGGCGGGGGTTCCCAAGCGCAATCCGCTGGCCTGGAAAGGACTTCTGGTCTCGCCCGGAACGGTGTTTTTGTTGGTCGTAATGTTGGCCTTGTCGAGGGCTTGCTGGGCCACTTTGCCCGTCAAATCGGAATGAGTTTTACGAAAATCGAGCATCAGCAGGTGGTTCTCCGTGCCCCCGCTGACGATTTCAAAACCCAATTCAATAAGGGCTTCGGCCATGACTTGGGCATTTTTCGCCACTTGCCGCTGGTATTCCTTGAACTGTGGTTTGAGCGCTTCCCGGAAGCAAACCGCCTTGGCTGCGATGACGTGCATGAGCGGCCCTCCCTGGGTTCCCGGGAAGAGAGAAGAGTCAATCATACGGCCATTTTCTTCGCGGCACAGGATCAAACCGCCGCGGGGACCCCGCAGGGTCTTGTGCGTGGTAGAAGTGACAAAATCAGCATG
>JAJFLT010000206.1 GCA_021772555.1 Opitutales bacterium
CGGAAAGAGATGCCGATGTCCAAACGGTCACTGTCAATCTGGGTTCCCGCCAAACCCGCGGCGAACAGCATACCCGCCTCGCCGGTCCGGGAAGCAATGTAGATAACTTTTCCCTCAGCGTGCCCACCGGAAACCAGGAAATCGACCAGCGCACCCTGCAAACCCACAAAGCACCCAACTGCCGGTCCAACCTGCTCTATAAGAATGCCTTGATGGATGATTCCCGAACCATATTTTCCGGTCTCATCAAGGTCGAAGAATTGGCCCAGCAGACCGATGCCTATCAGACCAATCGAAATCTCCTGCTTAACAGCAGCGCGGAGGCTAACTCCCTGCCTGGTCTGGAAATATTGGCCAATGATGTAAAATGCAGCCATGGGGCCACCACGGGCGAGCTGGATAAAGAGCAACTCTACTATCTATTGGCTAGAGGCATTACCCGCAAAAAGGCGGAGGAACTTTTGGTTTTCGGTTTTTTCGAGGAAGTTTTCTCCCATTTGGAAAACGAAGAACTACGCGAACATCTCAACTCCTGGATCGGGAATAAATTCCATGTCGATCCACCGGCCGGCAACTTGGCGGGGAACTCCTGAACTAACTTTCAAAGCTATGGCAGAGGATCGGCTTGTTTCGCGCGACTGTCCGGCAACGGCAATACCTTCGGGAGAACGGATTGTTATTCCCAAAGGCGTCACCGTACAAATCACTCATCGACTGGGCGGAAACTTTACCGTTTTATGGGCCATGGGAATGGCCCGTATTGTGGGAGCACAGGCGGATGCCATAGGTGAGGAATCGGTCGAGCAAGCACCTGCGGAATCTATTCCTCAAACCGATAGCTCAGACCCACCCGATGAAAATGCTCTCTGGGATGCCATAAAGTCGGTTTACGATCCGGAAATACCGGTCAATATTGTCGATCTTGGCCTGATTTACTCCCTCCAGGTGCAGCCCAAAAACGAATCCGGAACTTACGATGTGGAGATCCTCATGACTTTGACCGCCCCCGGCTGTGGCATGGGCCCGGCCATCGCCGCGGATGCCGAATCGAGAATCTCGCAGGTGCCGGGGGTGGGGGACGTTCGGGCGGAGCTTGTCTGGGACCCACCCTGGAATCAGGACATGATCAGCGAAGAGGGGAAAATGGAACTGGGCCTGATTTAAGTAAGATACAAAATTGGTTATCTGAAGGTTCACTCGTTCTTGAATTTCAAGCCACATTTCAGCTTTTTCCATAAAGGCTACAAGCCTGGAGAAATCTGGGCCATGTGGGAGAAAATCAGCCTCTTGCGTATGATCGCGGATCCGCGCCACTGGGTTGAATATCCCTGGTTTTTTCGCTTTCACCGGTGGCACAAGATTGGTCAGCCCGCTCCAGACTTCGAGTTGCCTTTGGCCACTGGCGGAAAACTCAAATTATCCGACTTGAGAGGCCGCCCTGCCGCATTTATGTTTGTTGCTCTAACCTGTCCCCCGGCCATGATCCAGGTAAAACGTTGGGCCGCTCTGCAACAAAAGTTTATTGAAAATGAGACAACTCTTTTTTTCATTTATTCGCGCGAGAGACATCCCGGGGAACCGGGCTACCGCGAGTATCGGCATACCCGTACGGATGAAGAAAAAATGGCCAATGCCCGCAACTTGTCGACCCAAACCAGGCTCCCGGTACTCGTAGATGGAGTGGACGAAAAGGTCCTCCGGCTTTACGGAAAAGTGCCCAATCCCGCCTTTGTGGTGGATGCAGAGGGACGACTGGTCTTTTATTCCACTTGGGCCGATTCTTCTAAAATCGAGACGGTTCTGGATGCTTTGACATTACGGTGAGCCAATAAGCGTATATTACTTGCCAAAGGGTAAGGTTTCAGGAAATAATAGCAACGTTCCGTATGTGAGTGAGTTATAATTCGAACTCCCAAAAACGCTCAACTCACACTAGAGATTAACACCGCAACAGGACCGGAGGTACAAAATGATTGAAATACCAAGTTTAAGGCCGGAAACAAGGTATGGTATACCAACAGCAGACCAATTACTTTTCAATCGGGAGTACATTGTCGGTTATTCTTATCTATTCAGACAGGCGCGATGGGCCATGGAGGTAATCGATCCCGAAAACAAAAGGAATGAAGTTGAAAGACTAGATAGTTTTCGACCCGACCTGATTGATTACGAGGGTTCCGGTTTTGATCGCGGGCATTTGGTCGCTAGCGCCGATCGCCGGGCTACCGGAATTAAAAACAGCGAAACCTTTCTGCTTTCCAATATGTCACCGCAAAGACCTAACTTCAATCGTGGTATTTGGAAAAAATTGGAGCAGGAGGTACGCAATTTGGCCAAAAAATTTGTTGAAGTATATGTGATTTGCGGTCCTCTTTTCGATATTGAGAAACCGATCAAAGTTATTGGACAGGACGATAAAAACAAAATCGTTATTCCAATTCCACATGCCTATTTCAAATCTGTCCTGGCAGAAAATATTAAGGGCAAACTGTCATTGTGGTCTTTCATTCTCCCGAATGAAGCTACTCCTAAATCGTTATCCGATTTTCTCTGTTTAACGACTGAGATTGAACGTCGCGCCGGAATTTCTCTATGGGATCGACTCCGCGGTGAATCCGCAGATAATATGAAGCGCAAGAAGAGGAAAATGTGGAAAATTTCTTCTTGAATCGAATGTTTTCGCTATCGCTGGATTAAAATAATCTAAAAGCCACCAATTGGTCCTCAAATACCTTTCACTAATCCTTTCGGGTTAGTGTTTCCTTTATAAGGCGGGTGCGCCGAGATTTCCTCATCGTTGATTATTAACCCCAAGCCCGGTTCATCGTTGAGCGTAACGTAGCCATCTTTTTGCCGGGGAAATCCATCGAATAGATGAAAGTAATGATCGGAATAAAACTCCGCATGGTATTCCATTATCTCGAAGTTGACAATAGAGGAGGACAAATGCAGTTCGGCCTGGGCGCCAACCGGGGAACATATATTGTGAGGCGCCATGGTGATGTGCTTTGCTTCGGCAATGGCGGAAATTTTCTTCAGCTCGGTGATACCGCCGGCATTGGCAACATCCGGTTGTAGAATATCTGCAGCGTGCGCTTCTACAATTTGGGCGAAGGGAAATTTTGTGTAGAGACATTCCCCGGTTGCAATGGGAATGTTCACGCTTTGGCGAACCTGTAAAAGCTCCGCGATGTTTTCTGGCGGGACGGGTTCTTCGTAGAAAAGCGGATTATATTCCTCCAATCGTTTGCCCAGTTGAATGGCGGTCATGACATTGAATTTCCCATGCGCTTCCAACAGGATATCGACAAAAGGCCCCACTGCTTGTCGGACGGCCGCCATGCGATTTTGTGCCAACTTTGCTTCCGGCAGAGAGATTGTGTAGAAGTTCTCCTGACCAAATGGATCGAACTTGAGGGCGGTGTAACCCATATCGACGACTTTCTTGGCCTCATCCGCATTTTGTTCCGCTGTGCCCGGGTTTGAGTACCAGCCATTGGCATAAACTCGAATCTTTTTGCGCTGCGCGCCACCGAGTAATTGGTAAACAGGCTTATCGAGTAATTTCCCCTTCAGGTCCCATAAGGCGATATCGAGCCCGGAGAGAGCCGTCGTTCCAAGCCGACCGCCCCGCAAATGGCCGTCATGATAAATATTGGTCCAATGCACTTCAGAATCCAAAGGATCTTTATCAATCAAAAACCTCTCCACGAAGTTTTTTACAAGGCTCTTGACCTCTTCATCGTTAGTCATCGAGCCAGCATCGCCGAGACCGAAGATATTTGGATTGTCGGTGTTGAGTTTTACCACCAACCAATTGCGCTTGGCATTCAGGTGGCGGGCTGAAAACTGACGGAATTCGACTCCTTTGATAACGGGCATTACAATTTATAATTTAGTCATGGAAATTTTAACAGCATGATGAATTTTAGCGTTTCGGCAAGACTTGTGGCATAAGGCGGGTCTCGACTAATAAGATTCAGAAGCGCCGCATCCTGAAACCTTACACCCGCCAATTGATACAGGAAAAGTTTGACATGCGGGACCATATAAACTTTTCCTCCACTGTGCCCCGAATTTTCACTGCAAGCCTCTGGATGCGAACCTAAGCGGAGGTTGCGGCTGTTTATCAAAGATCGTTAGAGAAGCCTACTACATATACGCATGCCTGAAACGACACATGGGGGATTTCACTGGATCGATGCTCTGATTATTGTCGTTTACCTGAGTGTCCTGATGGGCATCGGGCTTTATTTTTCAAGGCAGCAAAA
>JAJFLT010000207.1 GCA_021772555.1 Opitutales bacterium
AAGATTCGTCAAAATCTTTACCTGACCAATCGTATAAAATTTTCCCACCCATAGTCGCCTCTACCTTCTTGCCATGTTGTTCGACGGTGTATCTCGAATGTTCGAATATTTCAACCAGTAAACGCTGCCGGGAAAACCAATTTCACAAATCCTCCGGACGGTGGCAATTAGGGGTTTGAGCGACGTTCCGCCCAAGCAATTGCCAGACTCCAGGAAGAAACGTTTGCCAAATCGTATTGAAAACAGAAATATACGCTCGAAAGCCCCAGGGTCCATTATATCAACAATTCTAACGGATCATAAAGAAAACCCCCGGTTAGGTGGCCCGCCAGGTATGTCAGCGGATCGCAAGCCACATTCGAAGATATGTCAGAAGAAAGTCAATTAGAACAGCGGATCGAGTCCTATCAGAAAGAGGGGATCAACAAGGTAAAACTCGCGGTCACGGACATCGATGGCGTATTGCGTGGAAAGTATATTTCATTGGAAAAATTTGCTTCAATCGCGGCGGATACCGCCGGTTTTTGTGATTGCGTCTTAGGGTGGGACATCGATGACCAACTCTACGATAACACGGCTTTCACCGGCTGGCATACGGCGTTCCCCGACGCACTTTACCGTTTGGACCTCGCGACGGAACGACGCTTGGAGGACGAGATGGGAACTCCGTTTTTCCTCGGAGAGTTTGTTCAGGCCGACGGGGTGAGCCCCCTTGAAATCTGCCCGCGCTCGTTGTACAAACGAATACTTTCCGCTCTGGGGGAGCTGGGCTACGGGGTCAACCTTTCATTTGAGTATGAGTTTGCAATCTTTCGCGAGACAGCGCACTCCGTCCGGGAGAAACGATACGAGAACCTGACCCCACTTTCGCCGGGAATGTTTGGCTACTCCGTGGTGCGCAACACCACCCTGTCCGACCTGTTTACGGAGTTCATGGATTATTGCACCTCGATGGGATTCCCTCTGGAGGGGCTCCATTGCGAAACCGGCCCGGGTGTGTGGGAAGCGGCCCTCCGGCACGAAAAGGGTGTGACCGCAGCGGACCAGGCGAATCTATTTAAGACCTTTGCCAAAACATTCTTTCAGAAGCGTGAAATGATCGCCACTTTTATGGCCAAGTGGTCGATGGACTACCCGGGGCAAAGCGGGCATATCCATCATTCGCTTTACGATCTGAAGACTGGAAATCCCGTGTTTTACGACAGTTCGGCGCCGGATGGGTGCGGGGAAACGATGCGCTGGTTTCTCGGTGGACTGCAGAAGTATCTAAAAGAGTTTTTGGTCATGTGCGCGCCCACCGTCAACAGCTACACCCGTCTTGTAAAAGGGGCCTGGGCCCCCACCTCGTCGACCTGGGGAATCGAAAACCGGACTACTGCTTTCCGGGTGATAAATGGGAATCCCAAGTCACAGCGCATCGAGTTTCGCATCGGTTCTTCGGATGCCAACCCCTATCTGGCAGCCTCCGCGTTGCTGGGAGCGGGGATGCTCGGGATCTCGGAAAAAGCGGTTCCGGAAAGTCCCGTTTCCGGGAATGCCTATGAGATCCAGGACTCCTTGCCGGAACGATATCGTTTGCCGGCAAACCTCCGCGATGCAACGCGGCTTTTCCAAAAGTCTGAGGTTGCTCGCAATCAGTTCGGCGATGCCTTCGTCGACCACTTTTCGGCCACTCGTGACTGGGAGGTCCGCGAGTACGAAAGGCATGTGAACGACTGGCATCTGAAGCGTTATTTCGAATCCATTTAAGCGCCTTGGTTAAAACCTTCCATTTCCCAACTGAAATACTGTGTGGCGCCGGTGCTCTGGAGGCTTTTGTCGCCCGCGTCGAAAGCCGGCCGGAGAAGCTGCTGATCATCACGGACCCTGTCTTGAAAGAAATCGGCCTTGTAGGTAGGCTCACCCGAGAGCTGGACGCAAAAGGGCTGGCTTATTATATTTATTCGGACACTCATTCCAACCCGTTGGAGAAAGATGTCGAAGGGGGGCTCAGAGCTTACCAGGATAGCGATTGCGAAGCTATCGTCGGCTTCGGTGGTGGGAGTCCCATTGATGTGGCTAAAGCAATCGCACTTCTCGTTAACCACCCCATGCCGCTGGCTCAGTATGACGACACGCTGGGTGGTAGTGAGCGCATTTCGGGGGTGATTCCTCCGATTTATGCGGTGCCGACTACTGCCGGTACCGGGAGTGAGGTGGGTCGATCGGCGGTGATCACCATGCGCACGTCCGGGAAGAAGACGATTTTTTTTCACCCGGCGCTGATCCCGGCAATCGCGGTTCTTGACCCCCAACTCACGACGGGACTTCCACCGCACTTAACGGCAGCGACAGGGATCGATGCGTTCACGCATAGCATGGAGGCGTTTTTCGCGCCTGGCTTCCACCCAATGGCCGATGCCATCGCACTGTCCTCGATCGAGCTAGTCGTCGAATATTTACCGTTAGCCTTAAGAGATGGCGGGAATCTTGAGGCGAGGGAAAAAATGCTTATCGCGGCATCGATGGGCGCGACTGCGTTCCAGAAGGGTTTGGGGATGATCCATTCACTGTCGCACCCGCTTTCGACCCATTTCGATGTTCACCACGGTCTCGCCAACGCCCTGATGCTACCGGCGTCCGTCGCCTTTCTAGAAAGCCGCGAGCTGGTGACTGACCAACGGCGGCGCCTGCAGAAGGTGGGCGAGCGAGTGGCGTGCCGACGGGGAGATCCAGCCGGTTCGCTCTCGGGCCGCTGCCGTCGTTTTATTGAAGATGTGGGCATCGAGTTCGGCCTCGCCCGGCACGGTGTTGGGCGGGAGGACATCGCGCGTTTGAGTATCGACGCTTATGCGGACCCTTGTCACCAGACGAACATGGTCCCAGTATCGCTGGAGGATCTGGAGAGTATTTACGAGGCGGCGATGTAGAAGGTCGGGCTGTTGAAGTGCGATAGCGTTGAGCCAATCCCTTGTCTGCTCTCGTGAAAAAAAATCTGCCAAGCCTGGTCGCGGGCGGCGCGCTTCTCAAATTAACCCGTTGACCTCCAAAAACTCTTGCCCTTGTTACGGAAGCGCACATGATACACCCCGCACTTTCCCTTTCGGAAAACATTCAACTCACCCTTAGAACGAACCATTTGTAACCCCCTTAAACTTAACACGGTTTATAACACACAACAAAGGTAATAGAACGACCCAATTGTAACACATTTCAACCCTAAAACCGACAAAAACAACCGAATGCCACCGCCCCTTAAAGCTTACAACTCACTATTAATCAACGATAAACCAGTATAAGTAAAGGGTTTACAAATTACCCAAGCCTCCGTAGCTCAGTTGGTAGAGCAGGTGACTCTTAATCACTTGGTCGAAGGTTCGAGTCCTTCCGGGGGTACCATTCGAGATTGGGAATCTGCTTAAACAGAGGTTGGTCCATTTCGTCCTCTTACCTGGTTCGAACTAAATAAAAATCGCTTATTACTAGAACCAAACTCACATTCTAAGATGTTGAGGTCGGCTCTAGTGTGATGTGCCTACGGTATGTATTTATTGAAGAGTTCGGCATAGTCCTCCCGGACGGGACTGAAAATATCGAGCACCACGGCCGGGCCATCAATGGGTTTGGCGGTATGGAGCGTGTTTGGTGGGATTATGTACATATCGCCGGGTTGACAGTGGCGCGTTTCATCACCGATTGTCAGTTCCATATTGCCTTCCAGGAGCATTCCGCCCTGCTCATGCGGATGTTTGTGTGGTGGAATTAAAGAGCCTTCGTCCAGTTCAAGGAAGGAAAGCATCAGGTTGGTTCCATACGGTGTGCGTGCACGCGCTCCGGGAGCCAGTTCGACCGGTTCGTATTGTTTAATATTGATAAATGGCATAATCGATTTCAATCAGATGGTTAAAAAGTTATTTAACTCATGCACCACCAAACCAGGCAACGTTTTTCAAACGGCCGACATTCGATTTCCGCCAACTTACTAACGCACGCGTCCGCGCGCCTCCACTGGCCAGCAGTCAACCCGCCCATCCTCGTGGATGACATGCACCTCGTCGGTCAGGTTGAGAACCGGACAAACATGGGCCCCCACGAATCGTAATTTCTGCCCGATTTTTAACTCATCGACATCTTCGCCCGTGATGAAGCCGTGTTCCTCACTCAAGTTGGTAACGGCAATCCGTCTGCCATCCAGGGAACAAGCACTCTGGCCGTTTGGTGTTTTATCGCTGCTGAAAACTTTAGAGCCTGCGTCGATGAGAGCCATACCGGGTTCCGGTTTGTCAACAACAGTCGCGAGAACCGTAAGCGCGACCTGCGCCCACTCCATTGTCACGACCCTGTGGGTAAGGGAAAGATCGCCAAAAACGTAGGCCCCCGGGCGCACCGCATCGACTCCCGGCATGGTCGCCATGATGGCAGCGGTGACGCTGCAACCGGGCCAAACGCGCAAACCGGGATCGATCCTTTTCTTCAAGACAAGCAATCGATTGAGCACATCGCGGGCGCACTCGGATATTTTTTCCGACGCCACTCCATAACTATGGCCTTCATGGGTGTAAATGCCGTGCAATTCAAGGTGTGGCAGCCGATGGATGACTTTCGCCAGTTGAACGCCTGCCTCGATGCTCCTAGCTCCCTCCCGGCAAAGCCCCGTGTCGAGCGCCAGCATCACCGGGAGTTTCAGGCCGACCCCAGCCAATACCTGCTCCAGCGCTACTGCCTGGCCCTCACTCGTGCAGGCCAGGATCAACTCTCTCACCTGCCCGGCGATGGCTTTGAGCCGGGGTCCCTGGAGAGGATCGACAATTGAATTGGCGATGAAAATGGATTCGACGCCGGAGGGAAGCATAGCTTCAGCCTCTCCAATTTTGGCGCAGGTTAAACCAGCCGCACCGGCCTGTAATTGCCGTTTGGCCACAGCCACCATTTTATGGGTTTTGATATGTGGACGAAGCTCGACGTGATGCCGATCGCATACTTGCTGCATGCGGTCGATATTAGCCTGCATCTTTTCATGTTCGATGAGGATGCAAGGTGTCAGGTAGGACGAAAAATCGGGGACGGTCCTGCTTTCCATAGCCATTTTTCTGTTTGTTTTGAAGAGACAAACCGGTTGAGTAATCCGGTCGTAAACATCCACCGAGACGATGTTTTGTAAAGGATTGCCGTCGAGAAAATTCTTCAGGTGGTGCAATCGCGCGTCTCGAAGCCTTCTCTGCAGGTCCAAGAATCGGAGAGATTGAACTTTCAACAACAACCTTAATTCCCTACCCTCCCAAAAAATTCGCAGACCGGTCTGGCCACAGGATCATAATTAACGGCCCAGCAACATGGAATTGTTTAACCTATTCAATCTAACCGTCCTCATTACGCTCATCGCAAGTGGGTTCGTCCAGGGCGTCCTCGGCTTTGGATTTGCCATTCTGGCCATTTCGATTTTGCCCCTGTTGCTCCCACTGCGAGATGCGGTCAGTCTTCTGGTGCTGCTCAACTTTGTGGCCATGGGAATTTCCGTAGCCGGCACCCGCAGCCACTTTCAGTGGGCATCGGCCCGCAACCTGATCATCGGCAGCGTGCTGGGTGTGCCTTTCGGAGTCTATGTGCTGGTCAGCCTTCCCGAACCGATCCTTCTCCGAGCCTTCGGCGCCATCATGCTCTTGATAAGTATAAACCACTTCACGCTGGAGCGAAGATATGGTTTCAAAATTCCTCGATCGTCGGGATTGTTTGTTGGATTGCTGGCAGGCGCCTTGGCAGGCTCGTTTAATGTAGGCGGGCCACCATCGGTAGCTTACGTTTTCTCGCGCAGGTGGCCCATTGATAAAATGAAAGCCATCCTGGCCTCGGTTTATGCCGCCACCACTTTCACCCGCTTTCTTTTCATCGGCGTCACGACAGATAATCTACCGCGAATTCTTTTCATCTCTCTTGGCACAGCGGTTCCCATTGCGCTCGCCATCTTGGCGGGACTGAAATTCAGCCGAAAGCTCAACCCGGAACACCTCAAAATCTTCGTATTCGGATTTCTCGGTTTGACCGGCATTGTCCACCTGATCAACGGATAACCCGCGCCGATGTATAGAATTGCTTCTGGCTCCGGCGCATTTGTAGGCAACGGGATTTGCTTATTCGCGTTTGGTCTGTTCGATGATTTTAC